>DASRND010000029.1 GCA_035647615.1 Bacteroidales bacterium
CAATGAGAAAATTATTTACATTTTTTGCAGTCCTATTAACTGCAAGTGTGTTTGCTCAATCACCCGACAAAATGAGCTATCAGGCAGTAATCCGTGACAGTAACCTTGAGTTAATAACAAACACGGCAATCGGGATGCAAATAAGTATTCTGCAAGGCTCGGCAAGTGGAACAGCGGTGTATGTTGAAACTCAAACACCAACCACCAATGCCAATGGTTTGGCAAGCATAGAAATAGGAGCTGGAACAGTTCAAACTGGCGATTTAGCAACTATCGACTGGGCAAACGGACCGTACTTTATTAAAACAGAAACTGACCCTGAAGGAGGAGCCAACTATACCATAACCGGAACAAGCGAACTGCTGAGCGTGCCCTTTGCTTTGCATGCCAACGAAACTGACCCAAGAGTTCCGCAAGGCACAAGCCCCGGCGAAATGCAATACTGGAATGGCACAGAATGGGTAATAGTTGCAGCAGGTAATGAAGGCGATATTTTAACCTTCGTTGGCGGTGCGCCTGCATGGGAAGGACAACAAACTGTGGGCGAAGTAGAAAATCCAGCTACCGGCAAAATATGGATGGACAGAAATGTGGGAGCTTCGCAAGTGGCAACCTCTCCTACCGATGCAGCTTCCTATGGCGGAATGTACCAATGGGGTAGGTTGACCGACGGGCACGAAATACCGACATCTGCCACAACTACTATTCTTAGTACAACTGATGTACCTGGACATGGCGATTTTATAATCGTCGATAATTCTCCTAATGATTGGCGTACTCCTCAGAACGATAATTTATGGCAGGGCGTAGATGGAATCAACAACCCATGCCCAAGTGGTTTTCGTCTGCCTACTGATGCTGAATGGGATGCCGAACGTCTAAGTTGGAGCAGCAACGATGCTGCGGGTGCTTTTGCCTCACCACTTAAATTGCCCCTTCCGGGCAACCGCGACGGCAAGAATGGCGTAATTGGCTCAGCCGGCAGTTGGGGCACTTGTTATTCCAGTACTATTGATGGCATTTATGTGTATTCCCTGTACTTCTATAGCGGCGGTGCAGGCAGGGACAAGGGTGTCCGAAGACATGGATACTCTGTTCGCTGCATTAAGGATTAAATGTGTTAAAAGTAGAAAGTTTGTAAAGTGAGTCCTTTATGAACTTTCTACTTTTTTTTAAACGATATAGAATTTCCTATTTTATGAATTTCAAAAGGTTTCCTTCACTTTTAATTATTTGTTTTTTATCGTTTCATGTTTTAGCTCAGTATAACATCAACGGTAGTTTTCCCCCTTTGGCAGGACAACAAGTTAAATTGGTAGGCTTTCAGGATTTTGGCATTTATACCATTGATAGCACCATAGTATCTAAACAAGGCAATTTCAAAATGAGTTATTCCGACAAAGACCAAGGCATGGGCTATTTGTCAGCAGCAGATAATGAAGCCTATTTTGTGGTGCTCGCGAATGAAAATATCCAGTTAAAGGGCCAAGTTTTTAGCCTACCGGAAACTATCACAACCCTATCGGGAAATGAAAATAAATTGTTTACACAATATGCTTTAGAACATCCGCGCAGAGAACAAGCCCTGAGTGCATGGGATTATTTGACTAAAATTTATACGCTCGATACGCTATTTGCTGTTCAGCCAGTCCCTAAACAAGCCATAGCCACCGAGAAACAACGCATTAAAGCAGAGGATAGCCTTTTTTTGGCTACCTTACCCAAATATTCTTATGTAAGTTATTATTTACCGCTTCGCAAACTGGTAAGTTCGGTTTCTACCATTGCCCAATACCGCACCGAAGAAATTCCGTCTGCCATCGCTACATTCCGCAATATGGACTATACCGACCCGCGTCTTTATAAAAGTGGTTTGTTGAAAGAAACCATCGAGAGTCATTTTTGGTTAATAGAAAATAGCGGTCGTTCATTAGATTCGGTGTTTTCCGAGATGAATATCTCCATCGACTTTATGCTAGGAAACCTTGCAGGTGATCCGAAAAAACTGAACGAAATAACCGATTTCCTTTTTAAATTATTGGAACGTCGCAGTTTATTTAAACCCGCTGAATATTTAGCTTTGAAAGTTCTGAATGAAGTTAGCTGCACCATCAACGACGACCTTATTGCGAAATTGGAAAGCTATCGTGCTATGAAAATAGGGAATATAGCTCCCGACTTTGATTTCGAAGACGATTGTTTTGCACCGGGCTACGATGTTGCCGATTCTCCCAAAAAACTGTCGGACATAAAGTGCAAATATACCGTTGTAATATTTGCTGCAAGTTGGTGCCCGCAATGCCCCGAAGAACTTTCACAAATTGGCCGTTTGTACCAAAAGTGGAAAACGAATGACGTAGAAGTGGTTCATGTTTCTTTGGATGATGATGAGCAAATTTTCAGAAATTTCACCAGCATCTTTCCTTTTATCAGTGTATGCGACTATCAGAAATGGGACAGCCCGGTGGCAAATGCATACCACGTTTTTGCCACACCTACCATTTATTTATTAAATGATAAGCAAGAGATTTTGCTAAAGCCCACCTCTGTGAGGCAATTAGATTCTTGGGTAGATTGGTATCTTGTGCAAGGCAACAAATAAAAAGGCTTGTAGAAAATAGATTAATTTTGAAAAATTAACCGAAACATTTTTTTCAGGATGACATCCAAATTTACAAGACATTATCTCCCTGAACTATTTGCACTGAATTTCAGACGCTCGAAACCAAGCGTAGTAACCGTAAACCTCACCAGCCGCTGCAACCAGAGGTGTATTTATTGCGAAATTGGTAAAAACATACCAAGCTCCTCAAAAGAGGAATTGACCAAAGAAGACTTGTTTTGGATCATTGATGAAATGGCCGCAAACAAAATTCGCAGAATGGCTTTGTGCGGCGGCGAACCTTTTTTGTTTGATGGCCTCATGGACGTTGTGGCATATGCCGGAAAAAACAAGATCCGCTGCGCCATTACAACAAACGGCATGACCGCCTACAAACTCAGCAAAGAAGAGCTAATCCTGCTCAAAAAACACAAGACCGAAATCAATATTTCCATCGATTCCTTTCGCGATAGCATCCAGTCGTTTACACGCGGCACTCCGGCTGCCCTCGCCAATGCGCTGAAATCGATAAAGCATTTGAGCGATAACAATATTCAACCTACACTACTCGCAGCCATCTCAAAATATAACTATCACGATTTATCGGAGTTCTTTGCCCAGGCATGGGAAAAAGGTATTAAACAAGTTTTGTTTCAACCCATCATTTATTACTCAAATTACCCCGACAGGCCTGCCATTGATGAAAAATCACTACTAAATGTAGGTGTCGAAAATATTGATGCCCTTTTGGTTGAATTAAGAAAGATTTTGCATTTTGAACGAAAACATCAAATAAAAACAAACGTATATCGAATTTTACCCTGGATTGAATATTACCTGAAAACAGCAGCAGGCCAGGGTAGTAAATGGTTTTTTGATGGTGTGCTTGACACATTTTATTGCAGGGAAATTTACGCTATCATCGATATTACCTACGATGGTGGAATACAACCCTGCGGCCTGGCTCTGGCCTCAATAAACATACACCAAAACCGGCAGTCCGGATTATTGGTTCTTTGGTCGGCAGCAACACAAGAAATTAAAGAGGATTTAGAAAACCAAAGATATCGTGAATATTGTAATGGATGCTGTCATCACTTTAGCCGGAATATGCTGGCCTCGATTATGAAACATCCCATAAAAAACAGGCTTGCATTGTACCGCATATTTCCATTGATATTCTGGCGGACATTTTGGGGCGTTTCGAAAAATTTTAAAAAGGCATAGTATGAAAATAATACTGGTAACCGGGGGAAACAGAGGAATAGGTTTTGAAATTTGCAGACAACTGGATAAACTTGGGTACCAGGTAATACTTGGGTCGAGAGACCTGGAAAAAGGAGTAGCCGCGGCGGCCTTGCTAAGTAAAAATGTCTTTGTACATCAACTTGATGTTACCAGCGAAGAAAGCATCCAGAGCCTATTTGGATTTGTTAAAACCGATTTTGGAAAGATTGATGTGCTAATAAATAATGCAGGAATTGGATCGGATGAGCAGGAGAAAAAACATACCATGGCAAGTGGAGTGAAAAATGTTTTGAAAACAAATTTGCCTGGTGTTTGGAAAATAGCTAAGACGGCTGTTCCCGTGTTGCGAAAAGCCGGTGTCATCGCACAAAAAGAAGGAGCCAAAGACGTTTCATTACAAAATGTAAAATGTTTGATGGATACTAATTTTTTCGGGCCCTGGCGTATGATACAGGTTTTTGTTCCGCTCCTCCAAAAAAGCGAAAACGGCAGGATAATCAATATTAGCAGTGGAAGGGGCGAATTGCAAAGCCTGACCGGAGAATATCCCGCTTACAGTATTTCAAAGGCATCGCTGAATGCAATAACTATTATGTTTTCGAACGAGCTGAAAGGAAAAGGAATAAGCGTAAATGCGATGTGTCCGGGTTGGGTAAAAACGGATATGGGTGGCACAGATGCACTGCGTAATGTTGGTCAGGGTGCCGACACAGCCGTTTGGCTTGCCACTGAAAAAGAAATTACTACAGGTAGATTTTTTAGGGATCGGCAGGAGATTGATTGGTAATGGCACTTTAAAAATCGGCTCTTTTACAAAAAAAGGCAATAAGGTTTAAGTTCGTGAGGGGTAAATATTTCTATTAAGATTGGGTACAGAAGAATTAGGTTTGCGATTTTCTTCGATGACTGCTTTACGGATTTGAAAAAATGATTTTTTCTAATAAACCAAGGAAAGGAAAATCAGTTTTCATCTTTTGCCAAAACCTTATCAATATTTTTAACCTTAGTAGAAAAAAGCTTGCCTAATGTATTCAACCTTATTAGCTTATCATTTCATAACATATGTGTTTTTGTACCTAGCAGAGTATCGGGCGAAGCGAGGGTGGGTAAAAGTTTCTCATAGAATTTAATCATCTGCTTTGCACAGTTCAAATAGTGGTACTCTGAAAAAGCCCGGTCATGTGCAGTCTCACCAACTTTTTGGCAAAATGAACGGGATGCAACACACTTCTTAATTTGGTGAACGAACTCTTCGGGGGTATCCGCAACCAGCACATCTTTGCCATCCATATATTTCATGCCTTGCAAGCCCACGGTGGTTGAAATAATACATTTTCTGAGTGCCATTCCCTCGATAATCTTGGCTCTGATTCCGCTTCCGCTCAATAAAGGAACAATCATTATTGCCTTATCTTGCTGATATTTTAAGGCATCAGGCACAGTGCCTTCAACAATCAGATTCAGGCGTTTCATCTTTAAAAAACTATCAGGCATTTTCTTGCCGGCCATATATACTTTCAAATCAGGCAAGGCATTTTCGAGCAGCGGCAAAACCTCGGACACAAACCAATGCATTGCTTCTGTATTGGGTCGCCAATCCATCGAGCCGAGATGGTACACCACCGGGAAGTTCTCGTATTGTTTTTCAAAATCATACTCTTTTAATGTATTAAAAATAAACCCGACAGGAATATTAACAACAGGAATACCTTTGGCAAAAGATTCAAAAATTTGTGCGTCGATTGGCGATATGGCAATGATACCATCGACTTTCGAAACTATCTGCTGTTCAAATATTTTGAGACGCGATGCAGCTATTCGCAAAAACATTTTTCGTATGGGATGTCTCAGGTTTTTCAATAATCTCTCCCAAATAACAAACTCAACATTTTGAGGCCGCAATACAATTTTAGCTTTCGTGTGCCGGCGGATGGTTTCGATGTAAAGACACAGGTAAAGATGCTCAAGCTGAATAATATCGAATGTGTTTTTGTTTAAGATATCAATAAGCACTTTTTCAAATAATTTAGATTGGAAACGCTGGATAAAATAGGATTTCCTACCAAACAAATTCTTAATGGCATCTGGTATTTTTATTCTGTTATCCACTGGTACGGCCACAAATTTTGTTTGGCTACGGAATGAAGGCGGGATCGTTTCGATGTCAATTTTATCGCGCAAAGGATTCATGGCCAAAACATTCACATCAGCCCCGGCCTCCAGCAAGCCAATTGCGGCATTGTAGATAGCAAGCGACCCGCCATCCTGAACCGGATAAGGAATTTTATGACAAACCTGTAATATTTTCAAAGCCTTGGTTTTTGAAATTCGATGATTGCCTGAGTGATATATTTTATTTCATTAACCGAAATATCATGAAAAAGTGGAAGGCATAAAATGCGGTCAGCATTGAAACGGGCTGTTGGCAAAGCGCCTGTTTTGTAAATTTTAAACTCACGATAATCTGTAATGAGTGGATAAAAATAGGTGCGGGGAAATATATTCTTACTTTCCAAATAATGCAATAATTCATCCCGGCCGGCACCAAATTTTTCGGGATGCACGATTACCGGGAAATAGCCATAATTATAGCTCACCGATTTTTTATTATCAAAAAGGCTGAGCCCCTCTACGTTTTTCAAATGTTCACGATATAGCAGCACAGCAGCTTTGCGCAAACCAATGACCTGTTTCATGTGTTTCAGTTGTGCCAGCCCAATGACTGCCTGTATCTCATTCATCTTCGCATTCAGGCCATAGCCCACAAGTTGATTGTCGGAGCCGATCCCGCTATTTTTCAGCGCATCAATATGTTTTTTTGTGGCCTCGTCATGACTGATGATTGCGCCTCCTTCGATGCTATTCATCACTTTGGTGGCATGAAAACTTAAAATGGATAAATCACCAAAATTAAGAACAGAATTATCATTTATATTCACGCCAAAACAATGCGCTGCATCGTACACCACCTTCAGGCAATGCTTCTGTGCAATCTTATCGATGGCCTCTACATCGCAGGGATTCCCAAATACATGCACCGGAAGTATGGCCGAAGTGTCGGGAGTAATGGCGTGTTCAATTTTACTAATATCCATATTGAGATCGCAGCTACTAATATCTACGAAAACCGGTTTCAGATTGTTCCAGTAAATACTCTGCGCTGTAGATATCCAGGAAAACGGGGTGGTAATTACTTCTCCGCTCAACTCTAGCGCCTTCAGAGCCAAAAGCAAAGCCATCGTACCATTCGAAACTAAGCTGATGTACTTTACCCCAAGATACGCGCAAAGTGCCTGTTCAAAAGCAGCATGGAAAACCCCGTCATTTGTTAGCTGCCGCGATTCCCAGATCTCTTCCAAATAGGGGCGAACTTCATCGAAGGGAGGCAAAAACGGCTTCGTTATAAAAATCTTCTTATTGTTGCTGGTATCGTCCATTATCGTAAAGATCGTATATAATATTTGTTTAAAGGTAACTGTTTAGGTGGTTTTTTAAATTTACATTTAGTGCCTGGTTCTATGAATTTAGGATTACCCATCGCGCATCCCCTGCCCCCTAAAGGGGGGAATTGCCAACGCACAAGCGAAAGTGTGTGGGAGGCTTCCCCTTTAGGGGATTGAGGGGTAGCGCGGGCATTTTGGAAATAAAGATTCATATGTTGAATTTATGTTTTCAAAGATAGCAGCTAAATAGTTACGTTTTAAGAATCATCTTATTTTCGGCATCAAACCTGGATGCTTTGTCTTTGCGGGCAAAAAGATGCAACCAATTTTTTCGGCTCACTAAAATATCAACAAAAGCCACCAGATAATAGAGATTAATCCTGACAAGATTAACCAGTCCGGATTGAAATTTTGTAATCATTTGCAAAATTGCCAGGATTAAAAACAACGACCCGGTACCAAACAGAATAAGAAACGCAAGGCCTTGTGGGATAAGAATTCCGCAAGCAATATAGCTTAGAAATAATAGCACAGGAATAAAGATGCGCAGGTATTTGTGCCAGAGCAGCATGGTGATTTGTAATTTGCTCAAATTAAAAATAATGCCTCTTTGGAAGAGCAACTGAAGGAGCCCTGTTAAATATCTTTTAGCCCTTTGGTAATTGTATAGCTCAGCAAAATTATCATCGATGATGGCGCAATGCTTAATCATAACTATCTGCTTTGATTTTAATATGTGCAGGCTCAGGTATAAATCGTCAAGGATAATATGATTGGGGATTGGCGCGAAATATTGTTTTTTGATAGCATACAAAGGTCCGTAAACTCCCATGGTACTGCCGAGCTTGCTTTCGCACGTTTTTATAAAGTTTTCGTGCCGGCGGACAATCGAATCGCAATTGTCTTTGTCGATAGGCGACAAGCACCCCGACACGGCCCCGACGGTTTTGTTTTTTAATGGCTCAACGATGCGTTGAAGGCTGTTTGGACAAAGTTGTTGACGTTGATCGCAAAAGATAATAATTTCGAGTCGCGCCTCCAAAACACCGCGATTCATCGAATCGGCAATGCCTTTGCGTTTGGTTTTTCTGATAATTCTAACGCCCGGCTGATGGAGATATTGATCGAGTATTTGTTGCGTGGAATCCCTGCTGCTATCATCAATAATGATCATTTCGTGGTTTTCGAATACAGCAAGTTCATTAATAAGGAAATCAATTTTATTTTTCAGAAATGCTTCTGCATTGTAGGTGAGCAAAATTAGAGAAATGCCATCGATTTGTTCGGTTTCTTTTGGTGGGGTTGCCCTCGCAGAAAATGCCAGGCACAACCCTAATGGGTATATTAAATAGAGTACAATAAAAATAGCGGTTATCCAGAGTATCGTTAGCATCAGGGTACTTTCTAAAAATTGTTCTTTTTCACAAATTTCATTCGGTAAACAGACTTCATAAGCATATACAATCTTTCTCCCATTTCATCGGGCAACAGATTTTGCATTTTTCTTGACGTTTCTTTGGCCACGTCAAACCACCAGTTTTTCTTGTCCTGATTGCTGTAAAAGCCCGCTTTCTTAGCCAACTTGATAGCCTTGAGCCTGTCGGCGTAAGAGAACTCTGGCGTTTCGAAAACAATGCGCGGGTTTATCGAATGAAAGTCGTGGATGATATCCGTAAAAAAATGGCCATGTTCCTTCACATAGTCCCATTGCGGGGTTCCCTTAAACGGGAGTACTGAATAAAAATTCACAAAATCGCATCCCGAATCTTTCGCATAGTTTATTGATTCTGTAACGGTTTCGAGGGTGTCGTCCGGACTTCCAATAACGAATTGCCCTAACACTTCTATGCCGGCATTTTTAAAAATCTTAATCCCCTCACTAATTTGTTCTATCGTTGACTTTTTATTGATTTTTTTCAATATCTCATTGTTTGCCGATTCTATTCCAATAGCCACATTGTAGCACCCTGCCTTCTTCATTTTGTCGGCAAGGGGCTGGGTAATGATGTCGGCCCGGATGGATGCCGACCACAATATCCGGGTCTTATTTTCTAAAAGCAAATCGCAAAAATCTTCGACTCTTTGCAAATCAATATTGAAACTATTATCACCAAATACGAATATCTTTTTCCCGTAATTTTTTATCAATAGCTCAATTTCTTCCATAATATTTGCTGCACTGCGTTTTCGCCAGTTGTCGCCCCAGATGGAAGATGAATTGCAAAAAGCGCAGGCATACGGGCAGCCTCTGCTCGACACAATCCGGTGAAGGGGATACTTGTGCATAGGATAAATATCATAAGCCGGCAGGGGTATCGAATCGATGTCTTTGATTTGCGCTCTCGGTTTGTTTGTAATTATTTCGCCGGCGGCACTTTTATACATCAGTCCATCAATAGCTTCAATTTTACCCTTTCCCTTCAAATGGTTTATCAATGTCGAAAAGGTGATTTCGCCTTCACCGTAAACAACATAATCTGCAGGTGTTTCCGCGAAAACATCCTGCATAATGGTGGTTACATAAGGCCCTCCCAGACAAATTGGTGTGGTGGGATGTTGCTTCCTGATACGGCGAAAGAGGGATTTTACCTCAAAATAAACCGGGCAAAATACCGTCATGCCGATCAAATCGAAGTGGGTGTTGAAGAAGGCGTTGGTTTCTTTGCTTGAAGCTACGCGGGTATCGAGGTAGGTAAATTCCAAATCATCGTGATGCATGCGGGCATACGCCACAAGATATCCCAACCCAAGATGCATGGTCTTGTACCTTCTGTCCTTGTTCGGAAAAATCAATCCTATTTTCATGTTTGTTTTACTGTTGTCCGACTAAATTTTTGAAGAGATGCTCATGATAGATCTTACTACTATCCGACATGAATTAAAACGGCACAAATTAAACGCTATTTTTAACATTTCAAAGATACAATAACAATTCAAAATGGGCGCCTTCGCCACGCTATTTTAACCTGAAAGCACCTTGCTTTTCTATTGGGCCAAAGATAAATCCTTCCTAAAGGCCGGGTTTACTTGTAGAACTTTCTCCGCACCCGCCTTTTATTTCTGATTTTTAGGAAACCGGCGTGGCGCCTTAAACAGTTGATAGCAGGTGGATCGCGGTGTTTCTGGCTGTCGGCGTGCTTCTTGGCATGTTCTTTTCTCTTAGCTTTCTTTTCATTTTTATAAAAATAAACATTACAACATGAACCATTTCACATTGGACGATTTCAGGAAATTAGCACAAAAGCATCAACCCCATTGCGTAAGCATCTTTATCCCTACACACCGTGTGGGGCAGCAGGTAAAACAGGGCCACGACCAGTTGGTGTTGAAAAATAAGCTCAAAGCAGCCCGTCAGCAACTTGCCGAATACAAGCTGAGCGATCGTGAGATTGATGCGTTGCTGAAGCCGGCCGATGCACTGCTTTCCAACGGCAGCTTCTGGAGCAATCGTTCCGATGGGCTGGCTCTGTTTATCTCGCCCGGTGAGTTTCTCTTTTATTCGCTGCCGGTTTCTTTTGATGCTTTCTTGTTTGTCGACACACATTATTATTTGATGCCGCTCATCCCTTATCTGAACCATGAAGGACATTTTTATCTTTTGGCGCTCAGCCTCAATAAGGTGAAACTTTACGAGGGAACACCACACCATCTGG
Source organism: Bacteroidales bacterium (assembly GCA_035647615.1). Taxonomy (NCBI): domain Bacteria; kingdom Pseudomonadati; phylum Bacteroidota; class Bacteroidia; order Bacteroidales; species Bacteroidales bacterium. The sequence goes on from DASRND010000029.1 coordinate 10,947, forward strand.
ATGAGATCGAAGAAGCTGTACATCATTTACCCTCAGGTATGGACGAGGTTCTGGGTGACGATAGCCCCCAACGCAACCTGCAGTTTCGTTCGCAGCAAGGTGGTGGCGAGCACGCCATGTACCATGGTCATGGCGCTGGCAAAGAAGATGCTAAAGCGGAGGCTATGAAATATTTTAGAGCTGTAAATGATGGCTTGATGAAGATGTTGCGTGATGAGAAGGTGCCGTTGGTAATTGCTGCCGTAGAGTACCTGATTCCCATTTATGCAGAGGCCAACGGCTATAAATATTTATGGGAAAAATCCGTCACTGGAAATCCCGAACACGAAGACCTGACGACATTGCACCGCAAGGCGTGGGAGTTGCTGGCGAATCATTTCGATAGCGAGCGCTCCGAAAAATCAGGTTTGTTTGAAGAAGTGCTGGCCAATAAGCGCGCCGCCTACAAAATGGAGGAGGTCGTTCGTGCCGCCATCAACAAGCGTGTGGATACACTTTTTGTGAGCAAAGGCGAAGAAGTGTGGGGTACCTTCGACCGGAAGGAAAACGAAATACGGATAGAAAGCAAAAAAGAAGAGCACAATACCGGCCTGCTCAATCTGGCGGCAACATACACGCTGCTCAATGGTGGCCGTGTGTTTATGATGCCGCCCGATAAGATGCCCGAGAGTACCTCGAAACTTAACGCGCTGCTTCGCTACTAAAATGAGCAGTTTGATAAGGAAATAATTATTTAAAAACAGGAGGAGGTAGTTAATGGAAAAACATAAAAACCACAATAGTTACTTAAAATTTTTTGCCATGATCGGCACATCCATGCTGGTGATGTTCTTTTTGATGTACCTGAATTCTTACCAGATTATCGATCATTTTTGGTTTAGCGAAACCCGCATGTACATGACGCTCATCATGGGCGGAGCTATGATTATTATTATGCTGCTCTATATGCTCAAAATGTACTCCGATAAAAAGACCAACGTTGCTATCATTTTCGGTGGCTTTATTCTGATTGTTGCCTCGGTAATTTTGGTCAGAAGCCAAGTTACGGTGGACGATGTAGATTATATGGAGGGTATGATACCGCACCATTCTATCGCTATTCTTACAAGTGAGCGGGCACTCATCGAAGATGCACGCGTGAGAGAACTTGCCGATGGGATTAAGGACGCTCAACTCAAAGAAATCAAAGAGATGGAATGGTTGATCAATGACATCAGAGAAAATGGTTTGGCAAAAACAGCTGCAGAAGCAGAAACGCGTCCGGTGCCCAAATTCGCTCCTACCCCGGAGTAGGTGAATTTTAGAATATAGCGGAAGCGAAATTTGGACATTGCTGCCAGTTCAACTTATGATGAACTTATCAAACTTTTGCCTGTTTAATATTTCTCAGATAACAGTTTAAATCTTGAAAATATTCGGACATATCATTTTATCGCTCCTATTGTTGATTCTAACAACAGGGATGGCTGTGTCCGAGCATTATTGCCGCGAAAACCTGGTTTCCGTTTCAGTGTTTGCTGAAGCCGATTCGTGCTGCGACATGGGAAACTGCTGCCACAACGAAACGCGGGTTTATCAGCTCAAAGTTGATTTTTCAGCCCCTGCAGTTTCCGTCACCCCTGATTTAGTAATGCGTCAAATTTTAGGACATACACTGTTTGCTGTCGAAGTACCCGGTTTGCCCGAAGCTATGCTCGCTTACCGCGAATTTATAGAGCCGCTTCCGCACCCATCTTTGCAAGTGACACTTGCCCTTCGGCAATCTTTTCTTTTATGATTTTATAATGATTTCTACTAAGGATTTTGTGATTTCCACAAGAGTCCCTGTTACTATATGAGTCACTATTAAAATTCATAATTGAAATTTGTATGATAAACAAAGTCATCCGTTTTTTCCTCGAAAACAAGCTGGTTACATTCCTGGTATTGGTGCTTTTTGTAAGCTGGGGAATCGTAACTTCTCCCTTTGGCTGGGACACCGGTTTTTTGCCCAAAGACCCGGTGCCTGTTGATGCCATCCCCGATATTGGCGAAAACCAGCAAATCGTATTTACCCAGTGGCCGGGCCGTTCGCCACAGGACATCGAAGACCAGGTTTCCTATCCGCTCACCACATATCTTTTGGGAATTCCGGGCGTGAAATCCATCCGCAGCTCATCCATTTTTGGCTTTTCCAGCATCTTTATTATTTTCTCTGAAGATGTCGAATTTTACTGGTCGCGCTCGCGGATACTCGAAAAACTTGCATCGCTGCCGGCAGGCCTGCTGCCCGAAGGAGTTAAGCCTGCACTCGGCCCCGATGCCACCGCGCTGGGGCAGGTTTACTGGTACACCATCGAAGGGCGCGATAAAAACGGTAATCCAACCGGCGGCTGGGATTTGCACGAAATACGCACCGTGCAGGATTTTTACGTAAAGTACGGATTGAATGCCACCGAGGGCGTTTCGGAGGTGGCTTCCATTGGTGGATTTGTGCAGGAATACCAGATAGATGTAAACCCCGATGCTTTAAAAGTCTACAACATTCCGCTGCACAAAGTGATGCAGGCGGTACAAAGATCGAATAGAGATGTGAGCGCCAAAACCATCGAAATCAACCAGGCCGAATATCTGGTGCGTGGATTGGGCTACATCAAAAAGGTGGAAGACATCGAAAAAGCCGTAGTTACAATTCATGAAAATGTTCCCATCCGCATAAAAGATATTGCTGTGGTAACTCTGGGGCCGGCCAGCCGCCGGGGCGCTCTCGACAAAGACGGCGCCGAAGTGGTTGGCGGCGTGGTAGTGGCCCGCTTTGGAGCCAACCCGCTGCAGGTAATCAATAATGTAAAAGATAAAATCAAAGAAATTTCGCCCGGGCTGCCCAAAAAAGTTTTGCCCGACGGCACAGAAAGCCAGCTGACTATTGTGCCGTTTTACGACCGCTCGGGTCTTATTCACGAAACCCTGGGAACGCTCGAAGAAGCCATTTTGCTTCAAATCCTTATAGTTATTCTGGTGGTCATCGTCATGGTGTTCAACCTCAGAGCTTCTATTTTAATATCCAGTTTGCTTCCCATCGCTGTGCTCATGGTTTTTATTGCGATGCGCTATTTTCATGTGGATGCCAATATCGTGGCTTTGTCGGGCATCGCCATTGCCATTGGTACAATGGTCGATTTGGGAGTGATCCTCTCCGAGAATATTATCAAACATATCGACGAGGCTCCGCCCGAACAAAAGCTCATCACCACCATTTATAACGGAGCTTCCGAAGTAAGTTCCGCAATTCTTACTGCGGTTTCTACCACTATTGTTAGTTTCATTCCGGTGTTTACGATGCAGGCCGCCGAAGGCAAGCTTTTTGGACCGCTGGCGTTTACCAAAACGTTTGCATTGATTGCTGCCCTTATCATATCATTATTTATTATGCCCATGCTGGCGCATTGGTTTTTTGGTGTAAAAATTAAAAATAATAAAATCAGAAAGTGGCTGAACATCCTGCTGATCCCCATTGGAATTTTCGCCCTTATTGCCGGACAGACCTGGGGCGGATTGATTTTACTTGCGTTTGGCGTTGTGGGAGTAGTGAAAGAGTTCAGGAGAAAACGCTTTGGTATTAATAAAGAAAAATTAGAAACAGGAACAAGCGATTCGGCACCGCAGCAACGAATAGAGGTGTTTGCCTCCTGGATACTCGCACATGCCGAAGTCATCATAGTGGTTATTGGTGTTGTCTGGCTATTGGCCAAATACTGGCTCCCGCTGGGGCCTGCCAAAAGCCTGGTGATAAATGTGTTGTTTGTTGCGCTGCTCGTGACAATTATTTTAGGCTTTTTTCTAATCCTTGAATATTTCTATAAACCGATACTCCGCTGGTGTTTGAACAATAAAGTCGGCTTCCTTTTGATCCCTGCTTTTTTAATTCTTTTCGGGGCAGTTACCTGGATGGGATTCAGCAATATTTTTGGTTTTGTGGCCAAAGGCTTCGACGGGCTTGGATGGAATGTGCGTACCACCAAAGTATGGTCGGGATTAACGCACACCTTTCCCGCCATCGGAAAAGAATTCATGCCTTCGCTCAACGAAGGTAGTTTCCTGCTCATGCCTACCTCTATGCCCCATTCGGGTTTTGAATACAACCGCAAAGTGCTGGGGCAACTGGATATGTTGCTTACCAACATCCCGGAAGTTGAACTTACCGTAGGGAAACTGGGAAGAGCCGAATCGGCGCTCGACCCGGCACCCATCTCGATGTACGAAAACGTCATCAATTACCGGCCTGAATACATGCTCAACGAAAAAGGGCACCGGGTAAGATTTAAAGTGGATAAAAACGACCGGTTTATATTAAACAACGGTGATACGCTATCCAATACGGAAGCTTTAAAGAGTGGTGTAACACTGGCGGATTTAATACCTGACAACAAAGGCAACTATTACCGCAACTGGCGGCAGGAAATCAAATCGCCCGACGATATTTGGGATGAAATTATTAAAGTAGCAAAAATCCCGGGCGTAACTTCTGCTCCGAAACTGCAACCCATCGAAACCCGTTTGGTAATGCTGCAAACAGGTATGCGTGCTCCCATGGGGATTAAAGTGTATGGTCCTGACCTGCCAACCATCGAAGCTTTTGGGATGCAACTGGAAGAGGTATTGAAAGAAGTGCCTTCGGTAAAAGCTGAGGCGGTTTTTGCCGACCGCATCGTTGGGAAACCCTACCTGCATCTAAACATCAACCGCAGCGAAATCTCACGTTATGGATTGAATGTGGAAGATGTGCAACAAACCATCGAAACGGCCATTGGCGGGATGAAAATTACTTCTACCGTCGAAGGCCGCGAACGATTCCCGGTGCGGGTGCGCTACCCGCGCGAGCTGCGCGACGATCCCGAGGCGCTGGGTAAAATACTGATACCTACACCTACCGGAGCGCAAATTCCCCTCTCTCAAATTGTCGATTTTGAATACGCCAGAGGACCACAGGCCATCAAAAGTGAGGAGACTTTTTTGGTGGGTTATGTTTTGTTCGACAAACGGGAAGGTTTTTCAGAAGTAACGGTGGTGGATGATGCACGGGTTGCCATACGAGCCCGTATCGCTTCCGGCGATTTGAGCGTGCCGGCCGGCGTGAGTTACAAGTTTTCGGGAAGCTACGAAAACCAGGTACGGGCCGAGAAACGCCTGACGATTATCGTACCAATTGTTCTGATTTTGGTATTTCTCATCCTCTACTTCCAGTTTAAATCGGTCTCCACCTCTCTGATGGTTTTTTCCGGGATCGCAATGGCCTTCAGCGGAGGTTTTATGATGATCTGGCTCTACGGGCAGGGCTGGTTTGTCGATTTCTCCCTCTTTGGCACCAACATGCGGGAGCTGTTTCAGATGCACACCATCAATCTGAGTGTGGCCGTTTGGGTAGGCTTTATCGCCCTCTTTGGCATTGCAACCGACGACGGTGTTTTAATGGCCACTTACCTCGACCAGAGCTTTGTGCGCAACCGCCCCGGCAACCTGAAAGGAATACGGGCCGCTGTGGTAGAAGCGGGTTACCGTAGAATCAGGCCTGCGGCTATGACCTCGGCAACGACCATTATTGCGCTGCTGCCCATCCTTACCTCTACCGGACGAGGTGCTGATATTATGATACCCATGGCCATTCCGGCTTTTGGAGGGATGATATTTGCGGCGATTACCTATTTTATCGTGCCGGTGCTTTACAGTATGCGTGAAGAGAGGAAGATGGCAAAGGAAATATAATGGAGATACAATTGAAATATTTTGATAACAAGTTGAAATATGGAGATTCCAATCATCAGGCTGTTTTTATCTAACTTAAGTAGATATTCTATTACTTAAAATTTCTAAAAAATGAAGACGTCCAAATTTATTCCGCTTAAAGAACTGGTTGTTTATCAACTGGCTCGACAACTATCAACCATCGCGTGGAACATCTTTTCCAGTCTAACTTTTGACCAAAAAAAAATAATTGATGTGGCAACTTTTGACGAACTAAAACAAATACATGATTCTTTAGAAATCAAATTGAACAATTTTATTCCGGTAACTTATAAAAATGCACAAAACAAGTGAAAACACTATATCTCAACCTATTTCTATTAATTTTTCTGATCCCAAGCTATGAGGGGAATGCCCAGTCTTTGCAAGATTATTTCAAAATAGCTTCTCAAAACAATCCCGGCCTGCAGGCCAAATACAAGGAATTTGAAGCCGCTTTGCAAAAGGTGCCGCAAGTGAGTTCACTCCCCGACCCAACTTTTTCGTTCGGGTATTTTATTCCAAAAATGGGATCACAACGGGCAGAGCTGACCATCAACCAGATGTTCCCTTGGTTTGGAACCCTTGGCGCAAAGGCCGATGCAGCAGCGTTATCGGCAGAAGCCAAATACCAGACGTTTCTCGATGCCCGAAACCAACTGCTTTTTAAGGTTTCGGCAGCGTATTATCCTTTGTACGAGTTGAAGCGATGGCAGCAGATTGAGCGGGACAACATCGAAATTCTGGAAACTTATAAATCCATTGCCAACACAAAATTCAGAAACGGGTTGGCGCCCATGGTCGATGTCTTACGCGTGGACATCATGCTCGACGACGCAACCACCAATCTCGAAATCCTTAACCAAAAAGAAAAATCGTTGGTTACCACTTTCAACAAACTGCTCAACAGAGACGAAAATGCGGAAATTGAATTTCAAGATTCATTAGAAATTGAATTCGTAGAGATGAATCCCCGCAGAGATTCCTTGATGGCCAATAACCCGCTTTTGGAAGCATTCGAATTGCAAGTGCAGGCAAACAAGGCAAACGAAAGGGCAGCACAAAAACAGGGTCTCCCACAATTGGGTGTTGGTTTGGGATATATGATTATGGATAAAAATGCCGTCGGAGGCATGACCGACAACGGTAAAGATGTGCTGATGCCAATGGTTTCGGCGAGCATCCCCATTTTCAGGAAGAAATACAAAGCAGCTAAAAAAGAAGCGCAAATGATGCAGGAAAGTTACGCCCTGCAAAAAGAAGAAGCTGCCAACACGCTTGTTTCAAATTACGAAACCACCTGGTTTGAACTCCAAAGCCAACAACATTTGATCGAACTCTACAACCAACAAATACAGGTGTCGGAGCAGGCGCTGAATCTTTTGTTTAGTGCTTACAGCAACTCAGGGGAGCAATTCGAAGAGGTTTTGCGCATGCAACAACAACTATTGAAATACGAAAAAATGAAAGCCACGGCAGAAATGCAGTATCAAATAGCTGTGGCCAAACTGAATTATTTAACGGCTTATGAGGATTGATGTGGGGATGGGGGGATGTGTTGATGTGCTGATGTGCTGATGTGCTGATGTGCTGATGTGAGGATGTGAGGATGCGGGGATGTGTAAAATTAATATGAACGTTAAAAAATAGATAATTATGGAACGTAGAAATGAGATTTTGGATTTAAGCTTTGAATTTGCTTTGGACATCATCGAATTTTCAGAATTGTTAGAAAGCAATCGTAAATACGTGATCGCACGTCAAATATTAAAATCGGGAACAAGTATAGGAGCCAATATTCGGGAAGCACAAAGTTGTGAAAGCAGAGCTGGTTTTATTCATAAACTTAAAATAGCCCACAAAGAAGCAATCGAAACCGATTACTGGCTTCTATTATGCGAAAAAGTAGAAAATTACCCACCCCCTCCTATCGCGATGAAAACTATGATGCTATCCATCGAAAAGTTGCTCAATAAAATAATCTCATCTGCAAAATCTAAAAAATAATAAAAATGAAATTTAATAGACGAACTATAGTAATGCTGATTGCCGTTTTGCTCGCCGGAGGTTTGCTGGGATATTTAGTAGGAAACCATGTTCCATCAAATCAACCCATCAACCAATCAACACATCAGCAAATCAACCAATCATCAAACCAACAAATCTGGACCTGCTCCATGCACCCGCAAATCCGAAAAAACGAGCCGGGCGATTGCCCAATATGCGGCATGGATTTAATCCCTTTGGAAGATGAACAGAACGGAGAAATCGACCCGATGGCAATCAGCATGTCGCCAACGGCTATGCAACTGGCCAATATTCAAACTGCAGTTGTGGGCTTGATGGATCCGGTAAAAAAAGTGCGCTTAGATGGTAAGATTCAGGAAGATGAGCGGCGGGTTTTTTCGCAGTCGTCGCACATCCCAGGAAGACTTGAAGACCTGAAGATCAATTTTACCGGCGAATATGTAAAAAAAGGGCAGGTGATTGCTTCGGTATATTCGCCCGACTTGGTTACCGCGCAGGAAGAACTGTTTGAATCGCAAAAGATAAAGGAAACACAGCCACAGCTTTTCAGTGCAGCCAAAGAGAAGCTGAGAAACTGGAAGCTCACCGACGATCAGATTGAAAAGATTTTGCAGTCGGGCACTACTGCCGAAAGTTTTCCCATCCGCGCCGATGTTTCGGGTTATGTGATCAAAAAAATGGTGAACCCCGGTGACTATCTCCGCAGGGGTGAAAGCATTTTCCAAATTGCCGACCTCTCGAAAGTGTGGGTACTTTTTGATGTATATGAATCGGACATGGCCTGGATTAAGAAAGGCGATGAAGTAGCCTTTACTGTTGCCTCACTTCCCGGGGAAAGCTTTACCGAAACCATCTCCTTCCTCGATCCTGTAATCGATCCCATAACACGAGTGGCAAAAGCGCGGGTAGCAATTGCTAACCCTGATTTGAAGTTAAAGCCCGAGATGTTTGTTTCGGGCACGGTTCGGGCGCAACTCCCCAAAAAATCTGATGTTGTAGTGGTTCCGAAATCTGCCGTAATGTGGACCGGCGAGCGTTCGGTGGTGTATGTTAAATCAGAAAGCGATCAGGGCATAAATTTTATCATGCGCGAAGTTACACTTGGCCCTGCCCTGGGCGAAAGCTATGTTATTAAAAATGGTTTACAAAAAGGTGAAGAAATAGCTGTAAACGGCACCTTTAGCATCGACGCAGCCGCTCAGCTGGCCGGAAAACCCAGCATGATGAATCCCGAAGGCGGGCCGGCCATGACCGGGCACGACCACGGTGGAACAAAAATGCCCTTAGCAGGTCAGGCAAGTGCGGGTTCCATTCAAAGTAAGTCCGCTTCAAGTGAGGGGTCGAGTGAGGGTTTCACTCAAAGTGAAGCCCCCACTAGCAACCCGGCATTTAAAGCACAGCTAGCAAAAGTGTACAAGACTTACCTTGAAATGAAAAATGCTTTTGTGGATACGGACAACGAAAAAGTCAGGAGCAAAGCAAAAGATGTAAATGCAGCTTTAAAGCAGGTAGAGATGGGTTTGCTCAAAGGCGAGGCACATATTTTCTGGATGGAACAATTGGAAAGCCTGAACAGCTCGATTGAAGCGATCTCAGGCTCCGGCAACATCGAAATGCAACGCAAGGCCTTTGCTCAATTTAGCCAAGCGTTTTACGCCGCCCTTAAAAACTTTGGCCTGGACGAGCACACAGCTTATTATCAATACTGCCCCATGGCCTTTGATAACCAAGGAGCCTATTGGCTAAGTGATATCAAGCAAATCAGAAATCCCTATTTTGGGGATAGGATGCTCAAATGCGGCGAAACCCGCGAAACACTTAAATAATACAGTCCATGGGAATAAGCATCTAAAATATGTTATGCGACCGTTGCATTATGACGATGAAGCAAATATTTGGAGAAAACACGGTTGCAAGCCAGGTTTTGTAATTGTTAATTTAAAAAAACCAAAAGCGCAACAGTATCTGCGGATGCCTGTTGCGCTTTGTTTTTATCGGCCGTTGGCTCTATTGTCGGTGAGCCACAGGTAGGCTTCCTTTTTCGATGAAAATTGCTCCACGCGCGCTTCCACCAGGTTTTCGTTGAGTAGCTCACTAAGACGGTAGCCAAAGTTGAGTTGATCCATGGTTTTGGTAAGGATAGCCACCGACTTATTTTCGATGATGACTTTGTTGCGCACCAGCCAGGCAAAAAACTGGTTGAGTTTTTCTTTGCTAAAATTGATCTTCATCTTGCGCAGATCCATCACGATACCACGGATGCGTCCGTAGTCGGTGTCGTCGATCTGGTTTTGTTTCATGCGGATGAATTCGCCTGCGTTGAGGCTTCCCGAGAAATTCTCGATCAGGTAGTTGTCTTCCAACAGATTGTATGTAATCATGCTTCTTAAAGTATTAAAAGTTAAAAGCGTAGATCATTTTATCATACAAGCTATCTTTTGATTTTTACAAATGTTTTCAGCAATACAACGGTGTATTCCTGGTATTAATATCCATAAAAATTAAGCCGTCGAAACCTTTTGCAGGACTGGTTTTGTATGCTTCACGCAATGTGTTGAACGTCTTGATGGTAACAGCTGAAATGTTGCATCCCGCACTGCTAAAGGAATAGGTTAAAAATTGTTATTGGAAAACGGGATATGTTTTAGATGGCGGAAAGATCAAAGTCCAAATTCCAAAAACCAAAATTCAATGTGATTTTCATCGGACAAAAAGATAAAAACAAAACGGCCTGTTAATCGACGATTAACAGGCTGTAAATAGTACCCGAGGCCGGAATCGAACCGGCACGAACATAGTTCATTGGTTTTTGAGACCAACGCGTCTACCTATTCCGCCACTCGGGCTTGATTTTTTTAAGAACTGCGAGGGAAAAGTAGCCCCTTTTTTAGGGTCGCAAAAATAGTGATTTTCTTGAATGTAAGATTAAAACCCTAAAAAAATGTTCCCTCCGGATAAAATGTGCTAATTTCGCAGTCTCATCATAAGAGCATTTTTAAGCGTAAAAGGTTCATTATCATGGCACCAACAGTAAATATCTTTTCGGGTGACGGCTCCAAATACCTGGCTGAGCGTATTGCTAAGGCTTTTGGCGCCGAACTGGGCAAGGTCACCATCACACATTTCAAAGATGGCGAGTACCAGCCTTCGTTCGAGCAGACCATCCGTGGTAACGATGTGTTTCTGGTGCAATCCACCAATCCACCTGCCGATAACCTTTTCGAGCTGCTGTTGCTCATCGACGCTGCCAAGCGTGCCTCGGCGCAAAGAGTGGTGGCACTTATCCCGTATTTTGGTTTTGCCCGTCAGGATCGTAAAGATAAGCCCCGCGTTTCTATTGGCGCCAAGCTCATCACCAATCTGCTGGTAGCCGCCGGCGTCGACCGCATCATCACTATGGATCTGCACAGCGATCAGATTCAGGGCTTCGTCGACATTCCGGTAGACCACATGTACGCTTCTTCCATTTTCATACCTTATCTCAAAACCCTTAATCTGCGCAATCTTACCATGGCTTCGCCCGATACCGGTGGGACAAAAAGAGCAGCGGCTTACGCCAAATTTCTCGACACCGACCTGGTTATCTGCTTCAAGCAGCGCAAAAGGGCCAACGAGGTGGATACCATCCGCATCATCGGCGACGTAAAAGACAAAGACATTATTTTGGTCGACGACATCATCGATACCGCCGGCACCATTACCATTGCTGCCAACATGATGATGGATCAGGGCGCCAGATCGATACGTGCTGTATGCACACATCCTGTTTTCTCCGACCGCGCTTTGCAACGCATCGAAGAGTCGGCGCTATGCGAAGTGCTGGTAACAGATACCATCCGCCGCGAATCGTCCGGCAAGATTACCGTGCTCAGCACTGCCGAAATCTTTGCCGATGTAATTGATCGTGTAAACAGAAATCAATCGATAAGCACTCACTTTGAGTTCTTCACGATGTTATAGTTCATTATTTTATTTACTAATTTATTTTTTTAAAACATGAAAGCATTAAAATTGAGCGGTTCTCTTCGCGAGAACGTAGGGAAAAAAGATGCTAAAATGCTGCGCAAAGAAGGCAAAGTGCCTTGTGTGCTGTATGGAGGCGACAAACAGATTCATTTTGTGGTAGCCCAGAAGGCTTTTAAAGAGTTGATTTATACTCCTAAGACTTATCTGATCGAGCTTGAGCTGGAAGGGAAAACCTATAACGCTATCCTGCAGGACGTGCAATTTCATCCTGTGAGCGAGAGTATTCTCCATGTGGATTTTATGCAGATTTTTGATGACCGTGAGGTAGCTATCCCGGTGCCGGTGCAAATTACTGGTACGTCTAAAGGCGTTCTTAAAGGCGGGACTATGTATAAAAAATACCGCAAATTGAGGGTTAAATCGCTGCCAGGCGACCTGCCTGACGAAATCGTAGTTGACATCACTCCGTTGAATCTCAACGAAAGTATTAAGGTTTCGGATTTGTCACGCGAAAATCTTACCTTCCTTGATCCGCCTACTTCAGTGGTGGTTCTTGTTAAAACAGCCCGTGTTATTGAGGAAGAGGAAGACGAATTATTAGAAGATGCCGAAGGTGCTGAAGGTGCTGAAGGCGCTGAAGGTGCTGAAGGTGCTGAAGGTGCTGAAGGACATAAAGGCGCCGAGGGTCATAAAGGCGCTGAAGGTGAAACCCATGGGAAAGGTAAATAATTTCCTTTTCGGAATAATCATAAAAGAGGTACAGAGCACGCGCTTTGTACCTTTTTTCTTATTAATAAAAAAATTGCGATAAATATTTTATGAAATACCTCATAGCCGGGCTGGGAAACATTGGCGGCGAATATGCCAACACACGCCACAACGCAGGGTTTCTGGTAGCCGATGCACTGGCGCAAGCAACAGGAGCTTCGTTCGAAACATTACGGCTGGCCCAGGTAACGCAAACTCGTTTTAGAGGCCGGCAGATGGTAGTGATAAAACCTACCACCTACATGAACCTGAGTGGAAAGGCTGTGAAGTACTGGCTCGACAAAGAAAAGATTCCCGTCGAAAACCTGCTCGTGATCTTTGATGACATCGACCTCGACACGGGTGTGCTTCGGATGCGTCCCAAAGGTAGCGGCGGCACGCACAATGGAATCAACGACATCATAGACACACTCGGAACGAATGAATTTGCACGTCTGCGCGTGGGGATCGGCAACGATTTTGCGCGTGGTTTTCAGGTGGATTATGTGCTGGGGCAATGGACCAAAAGTGAGGAGAAGATCATGCTCGAAAAAATACCCATGGCCGTGGAGGTAATTCAAAGCTTTGTATTCGCGGGAACGCAACAAACTATGAACCGCTACAACAATAAATAGGTTGTCGGGGAGAAAACAGTTGTCGGGTTGACAACTTCTTCTTTTTCACCCCGACAACTTTTCTTTAATCATCAAACAAATCGAACTTGATTCCTTGTGCCAGCGGAAGTTCTTTGCTGTAGTTGATGGTGTTGGTTTGGCGGCGCATGTAAGCTTTCCAGGCATCGGAGCCTGACTCACGGCCACCGCCGGTTTCTTTTTCACCACCAAAAGCTCCTCCGATCTCGGCACCGTTGGTAGCAATGTTTACGTTGGCTATGCCACAATCGGAGCCGACATGTGATAAAAAGAGTTCCGTTTCGTGAATGTTCTTGCTAAAGATGGCCGACGAGAGTCCTTGTGGTACGCTGTTGTGCAGCGCTATGGCTTCCTCGATGGTTTTGTATTTGATAAGATAAAGCAGTGGTGCAAAGGTCTCTTCCTGCACTATTTCCCAATGGTTTTCTACTTCGGCAATGGCGGGTCGCACATAGTATCCCGACGGATATTCGCTATTATCGAGCACTTCGCCACCATAAATTATTTTGCCACCGGCTTTTGTCACTGCTTCCTGCGCCATCACAAAAGTTTCTACAGAGGCTTTATCTATAAGCGGCCCGACGTGTGTGCTTTCATCCAGCGCATGGCCAATTTTCAATTGATTATAAACTCTGATAAGTTTTTCTTTAAAAAGATCATAAACCACTTCATTGATGATCAGCCGGCGGGTGGAGGTGCAGCGCTGACCGGCAGTAGCAGTGGCGCCAAAGATAGATCCACGCAATGCCAGGTTCAGGTTGGCATATTGTGAAATTATAATGGCGTTGTTGCCGCCGAGTTCCAGAATGGTTTTGCCCAGACGTGCGCCTACAATATTATTTACACGTTTGCCCACGCGTGTGCTGCCCGTTACCGAAACGAGCGCTATGCGTCGATCTTTCAGAAAGTCGTCGCCCACATATTTGGAGCTTGAGGCTACCAGACTGAGCACGCCTTCGGGCAGGTCGTTTTCACGCATTACTTTTTCGATGATATTGTGGACGGCAATTGCGCTAAGCATCACTTTCGACGAAGGTTTCCACAGCACTAAGTTGCCGGCGATGAGTGCAATCATTGCATTCCAGGCCCACACGGCTACCGGGAAATTAAAAGCGGAGATCACGCCCACGATTCCCAGCGGGTGATACTGGTCGAACATGCGGTGCATATCGCGTTCGCTGTGCATGGTGTATCCGTATAGCTGCCGCGACTGCCCCACGGCGAAGTCGGCAATGTCGATCATCTCCTGCACTTCGCCCAGCCCTTCCTGATAAACTTTTCCCATCTCGTATGATACCAGCCGACCCAGTGCCTCTTTGTTGCGGCGCAGTTCGTTACCAATCTGGCGCACTATTTCGCCACGCTTTGGCGCCGGCACCATTCGCCATATTTTAAAAGCCTCTTGCGCTTTAGCAACTACATTTTCGTAGTCGTCCCAGGTAGCCTGGCGGATGCCGGCAATGCGCCGGCCGTCGTTGGGTGAGAAGGATTCGAGCACGTCGCCATGTGTGGTTACCCAACCGCGGCCGGTATGCAATCCATTATTAATATCAGTAATCCCAAGCTCTTTAAGCGTTTCTTTGATGTTGTAATCTTTCATTTTCTACTTTTTATCTTCTAATGATTTATTATTGACTTTGTAATACACTAAACTCAAAACTAACCAAAAAGATTAATGGTAGCCCAAATTTTCTCAAAATAGTTTTTGGAAATGCTTTCCTGCAAAGGAAAAACGAAAATTGATTTTCTGTCAGGAAAGTCGGTTTGGTGAGGCTTTCCCGATGAATGACAACGGTCTATTCTATTTTTTCGAGTTCGTGCAAAGTATCGCGGAAAGTATCGAAGGCTTCGGCCACCACTTCATCTACGCGACTGTGGAAGCGGTCGAAGGCGGTGGTGAGCGCTTTGCCTTGTGGCGAAAGCTCCGACATGCCACCTTCTTTGCCGCCACGGCTTTTGTTGAGCAGCGGAAAGCCAAGTTGCTGTTCAATTTTTTTCAGGTCGCCCCAGGTGCGGCGGTAGGTGAGTCCGAGCTTTTGGCAGGCACCCGTTAGCGTGCCTTCCTGTTCCACGGCTTTCAGGATTTTCCATTTGCCGTCGCCCAGGATGCCCTGACCATCCGGGGCTTCGAGCCACATCTTATGATGCAACAAGATATCTTCGATGTTTACTTTTTGATTTGCTGGCATAACTGATTGGTTAATGCTATTTGTAATTGACATTTAATTTTCATCAGATTCTCCTGATTATTAAAACCAGAAAAAACAAAGATAAAAAAACCGTGTATAGTCTTTACTTTTCAATAGCTCAGGCCGCCAGCTGACGGACGGGGGTTTTTAATCCTTCAATTCAATCGCTTACTAAAAGGACAAACACTAATTAAGCGGGTTTGCCGTCATTTTTATGGTGTAGCGAAATTTTATGGTGAAGTCGAGTGGCGCTGTGTTGCAGGCGTTGGTGTAAGTAAGTTTAAAGCTGTGCGGGTTGTTTTTTATCAGCTCCTCCATGCGGTCGAGGCCGCCTTGCTGCACTGCCAAACTTTGAGGATTGTTGACCAGTTGGCTTAGATTCACATCCGCAAGGTTGGCGATGGTGGCCATTCCCTGATCTGTGAGGTCGGAAACCTGCAGGTGTGCTTCGATAATTTTTTGGTCTTCGGCACCCTGGTGCATCGTTAGCCAATACGTTACGTCAGTGATCTCGATAGATTTGATTTTGTTGCCGTAATCATTGATAATTGAACTTTTTTCAGCCATATCCACCGCTTCCACAATGGTGCTTAAGGTGTCGGTGGTGTAAATGGTAAATTCGTTTTCGAAGGTAAAAGTTTCGCTAATGTCGAGCAGATCACTTTCGCAGCTTTGTAGCCAAAGCATTGCTGTTGCCGCAAACATCATCAGGAGAGTTGGTTTGAAAAATTTCGTCATTGTTTAAGTTTTAGAATTTATAAAAAGAGATGCAAGTATAAAACTTTTTTACGGAAAGAGCTGGGCGCAGGACGCAAAGAGCGTGGCGCATGGCGCATGGCGCAAAGAGCATGGCGCAAAGAGCGTGGTGCAAAGAGCGTGGTTCGGGCTGTTGACTGCCGCCTGAGGACTGCCGACTGTTTTCTCAGATTATCGTATCATTTTCGGAGAGATAGTATTGGATAGCGTCGGCAATGGATTCTTCGCTGATTTTCTCGAATGGTATGTTCGCTTCTTCGAGTGAAGCAATCATGTTTTCGCCGATATTTCGCACCAGCATTACCTTGCAATCGCCAAGTACTTCGGTGAGTTCGTGGTGGCTGTTTTCATCGTCAGTGCAGATCGGATTGGGACGAAATTCCAGATGGCTGATGCTGTTGTTGGCGATGGTGGCTACAGCAAAAAAAGTAGCTTCATCAGCGTGGGCATCTACATGGTTTTTGTCGGAGGTCGGAATGGCTATTTTTATCATGATGTATCAAAAGATTATGTGTGATTTATTTTGATAACAAACACAAAGGGAAAAGAGTTTTTGAGTAACGCCTGTCTTTAAGCGAAATTTTCACCGCTGAAGTTAGATACTTCTTGAAAACCTGTGGAGGCATTTTGCTCGTTTGGTTAGCTTTGCACATTCATCAATAGAACATAAATTGGAAAAGCATCTTCTTAGCAAATCAACTTTTATTCGTGGGGTACAGTGCAACAAATCGTTGTATCTGCACAAGCACCGCCCTTTCCTGCGCGACAGGCTCTCACCCGAACAACTCGCCCGTTTTAGCCGTGGCACCAATGTGGGTTTGCTGGCACAAAATCTTTTTCCCGGAGGCATCGACTGTAAACCTGGCTCCCCGCGCCAATATGCAAAATCGCTGGAAAAAACCCAACAGATTGTTCAGGAGGCTTCCGCCAATGTTATCTACGAAGCCGTTTTTCAACACCAGCAAGTGCTCATTATGCTCGATGTGCTGGTGCACGAAAATGGAAGTTGGAATGCCTATGAAGTGAAGAGTTCACTGAAGATTTCCGAAACATTTTTGCTGGATGCAGCCCTGCAATATTACGTGATGAAGGGCGCCGGGCTGGCGTTAAACAAATTTTTTCTGGTTCATCTCAACCCCGATTATGTCCGCGACAGCCAGCTTGATCTGCACCAATTGTTTACTAAAACCGACGTTACCGATCAGGTGCTGCAGCGGCAGTCATTTATAGCACAAAAGATCGGCGAGCTGATTGGGGTGGTGGCGCTCACCAAATCTCCCGGAATCCCTATTGGTACCCATTGCAACAATCCATATCCCTGCGATTTCATAGGTCATTGCTACAAAAATGTTCCGGCTGGTTCCGTTTTGGAACTAACCCTTTGGAGTGATGAAGAAAAGTTTGCAATGTATTATGCAGGGACGATAGCGCTTGCTGATATTAATAACACAACAGAACTGAGTCAGGCGCAGCAAATCGAGCTGCATTGCCGGCAAGAGGGTCGCGAGCATTTCGACACCGGCGGGTTAAAAGATTTTTATAATAAAATTTCTGATGCTCCGGTATTTTTCAGTTTGTTGAGCCATCGGCAGGCAGTGCCGGCATGGAAAGGTTACAGGCCTTACGACCAGCTTCCTCTTTCGGCAAGTTTTGGTAATGGAAATAAAAATTCAACTTTTGTTAATGATTCTCTGGATGCCCCAGACGAACATTTCTTCGATTTTCTGCAACCGCTCATCGCCAGCGGAAAAAGTGTTGTGGTTTTCGATGCTGCCAGATTCCGGGAATTGTTGCAACGAATGGCCCACCGCCACAGCAAAATGAAGTCGGATGTCGAAACTTTTGCCGCGCGCATCATCGATTTCAAAGAGGTGTTTTCACAAATGCTTTATTACAATCCACACGCTGGTCAGGACTTTTCGTTACTGCAACTTTCAAAGAATCTTTTTGGCAACAGCCACCTCACCAATGTTCCTTTTGCCAGCGATGCACTCGCTACCGACAGGTATCTCAAAGCTGATAAACCCATGCCGGAAGCTACCACGCAAATGCTTGAAGGCTATAGCTATGGGCTGCAGAACATGACAGAAGCTTTTTATAAATATCTAAAAGAGAAATATTAAATGATGACTATTCACGACCTTGTGCTCAAAAGCCGCTCCTGCCGCCGGTTTAAAGAGCAGGAGCCCATAAGCCGGCAGCAACTTGTCGATTTGGTAGAGCTGGCACGGCTCTCACCGTCAGGAGCCAATTTGCAACCGCTCAAATACATGCTTTCGTATGAGTCCGATTCCAACCAAAAGATTTTCGATTGCGTGAAGTGGGCAGCTTATTTCAAAGAATGGAAAGGGCCGCAACCCGGCGAACGCCCTGCAGCATACATTATCATGCTGGCAGATAACAATTTACGCGCCGAATCATGCCACGACCAGGGAATTGCAGCACAAAGCATTATGCTTGGCGCCACCGAAATGCGGCTTGGCGGCTGCATGATTGCCAATATCAACCGAAGCCAGCTTCAGCAAGCTTTCAATATTCCGCAACACCTGCACATCGCTCTGGTGCTCGCCCTGGGTGTGCCTGCCGAAACCATTGTCATCGACGAGATTAAAGATAACAACATCCGCTATTGGCGCGACAGCGACGGGGTGCATCATGTTCCCAAAAGAAAAATTGAGGATCTTATTATTATTTAAAAAAAATAGGAAATTAATGGTTTTAACGGCAGAGGCGGAGAGGTGCAGAGATTAAAAAAGATTTTTCTTTTCCTCTGCGTCTCTCCGCCTTTGCGGTTTTTCTTTTATTACTAAGTCCTACTCCGTCTTCACGGCAAGCTCAACTACCTGAATGATTTCGATGAGGTTGTAGGTTGCGTCGTATTTTCCGAGGTAGGCAATCAGATTGCAGTGCTCTATGTTCCAGTCGGGGTTGACGGTGTAATTGTAACGTTTGGTATAAATTTCGCCGGAAACAAGTCCGGTACTCTCAGTAACATATTCCCCGTAAGTGCCGTTGATGGCGTCGCGCAGCACGTTGTGATGCACATAGTTCATCAGCGTGTCAGCACCAATTTGTGGCTTATTGTTGAGCTGCGGCGAAATAATGCTGTCTTCAACCAAATAAACAGCCAGCCTATACTCTCCGACAGTTTCGACGAGAAACTCTGTTTCGACTGCAATTGTTACGGTGCTGAGTTTGGGAAACCACGTGCTGACAAGCTTCAGGTTGGCAACGTTGGGTTTGGCCAGCTCGTCAGTAACCATCCCTTCCCAGTCTCCTTTAAGAATCGTATACATCCCCTGTTTTTTCACACGATCGATCATCGCAGAGGGATAAGCCCAAATTCCGAAATCAAGATTTAGCTTGTTGCCCACCGTACTTCTAAAATCAGTATTGAAGCATGTGTTGAGTTGAGGCTCTGCAAAGTTGCCGGAGTGCACGTTGTAGATGATCAGCCGGTGGTCGAGGGAAGCCGCCAGTTGGTGCACCATCAGCGAAGCTTCCGGGCAGTTTACACACCGGTGCCCGGTAAACTCTTCTAGCAGCACCTGACGCAGGGTGGTGCTTATCGAATCTTTAAAAAACAAAGTGTCGTCAGGGTTTTCAGGATAAATTTTGTGGTCGACAACTTTTATCGGCTCGTCGATTTTTTCGCACGACATCCAGCCAAACGAACCGATGGCGAAGGCGAGCACTATGGTGAAGAAAAATTTCCTTGTCATAATTAACAATGTTTTATTGTTTTAAAACGAACTGGTGATGGTGAGGGTAAGACCGGTAGAGGCCGGCACATAGCGGCATACGCCACCCACACAAAGCAATCCTTCGCGCTGGCGTCCGTAGCGCAGCGAAAAACGGTTGGATTTCTGGGTGTATCCAAAAGAGACATTATAATAATGTAGCTGTTTGTCGTTCACCGGATTTCCATAATTAAATTCATCCTGGATACTAAAAAACCAGGTCGGCGACACGTTGTATTCGAGCAACAGCGCCAGCCAGTCGCCATCGTCTTCTTTTGTAAAGAGGCCTTGCAACTCGGCGCGCAGCGAATTGCGACTGTCGAATTTGTAGGTAACATCCAGCACGCCAATGTTGGCATACACCATATTGCCGTCGTCGTAGATGTTGTCTTCGATCACATGCAGGTTATAAGTTTGATGAAAATAGGCAGCTTTGGCTTTTACTTTAGGGCTAAATTTCTTGTCGATGCTCAGGTTCAAATCCTGATAATAGGTAAGATCGCCCACCGAGAAGAAATTGCTTTCGTAGCCTTTGGTGCCAGTGATGCCGCCGGTAACGTCGGAGTATATCGAATCCTTCTCGATCGACTTGGTCAGCGCGTAGTTAAAGGTAAGTGTGGTACCATATTTTCCGCCGAGAGTCGATTTTTTAGGGATGGTGTAGATCACCTGTCCCTGCAATCCAAACTCGCCATTGGGCTGGGTTGCATAAGGATACATGGTGGCCATGCTGTATTGGTGCTCCTTGCTGATGGCCGGCAGGTAGTTGATGTCGAGCATGGCGGGGTTTCCCGATTCGCTGAGCTTGGATTTGTAGCTCATGTTATCAATCCATTTGGTGGCCAGGAAAATTCCAAGCCCTTTGGTGCTGTAGGAAAGCGTCGAATAGAGTGCAGAGCCTTTCCGGTAAATGTAGTCGTTGGTAGCATTCGGGTCGGCATCTTTGCGGGCATATTCGCCATAAAAGTTGAAGCCGCCATGGGCAATGTTGGCGCGCGCTGCCCAAGAGGCCACATTGTGTGGGATGGTCATTTCGTAGGTTGTCGTTTCGATCCACTGCACCGAGTCGCGCAAAAATTCGCGGTTGCGGGTATAAAAAACATTGCCTGTCTTTTCGTACTTGCTCACGAAGCTGCCGCCCAGAGAAATCTTGGTTTTTGCGTCGGCCATTCTGTCAAACATTTCGTTTAGATAGAAATCACCGTCGAAACCTTTCACGATGCCGCGGTTACCTGCTTCGTAAGGCTCCCAGAAGTAGCGCTGTGTTCCTACAAGTCCTTTTAGCATTACCCCTTTGTAGGGCGAAAAATGCGCATTAAAACCATAAAAGTTGTTGTCGTATCCGAGGGTCCATTCCTCCCAGCCGCGCAACAGCAGGCCGCTGCCAAATTGCTCATAAAAGTGGCCGGCAGTCATCTCCAGTGTTCCTACTTTGTATTTGGCAAACCAATAGGGAACGCCTACGCCTTCGTAGCGGTCGTCGAAGCCGAGCATCGGGTTCAGGTAACCCTCAAAGCGCAGCCCTGCCGAGAAGTCGCCGTTGGTGTAAATAACGTTGGAGAAGGCGTTAAGCCCAAATTTGCGGTAGTTGAGCAGCGAGTCGGTGATGCCCAGCTTGTCGTCTTCGCTGTAGTATTGGGCGTCGATTTGCACGTTACCGTTGACGTGACCATTCTGAATAAAATTCTGTGCGCGGGCGGCCAGCGTTGTCATCATCAACAAAGCCACCATAGCGCTTACGTGTAGGTTTTTCAAGATAATGTAGTTTTTGATTGGCTGTGAATGATCAGGAGCATTTAGTCGATTTTTTTACCGGCGGCTACTTTTTTCACTATTTCAATATATTGCTGTTCGTCGCCTTCCAGATAGCCGATGTGTTGCCACACCACGTCACCTTGGCCATTGAGGATAAAAGTATGGGGCGGGATGTTAACGTTCATGGCGCGTTTCAGTTCGCCATTGGGGTCGAGCAGCACATCAAATTCCCAGCTTTTACCATTTACCGTGGGCAGCACGTTTTTGCTCGAACGGGCGTTGTCGATGGAAATCGCGTACAATTTTACGCCAGTTTCGTCCACCCAGTCTTCGTACACTTCGTTGATGGCGTCGTGCTCTTTCATGCAGGGTTTGCACCAGGTAGCCCAAAAAGTGATAATTACCGGCTTGCCATCGTTCGTAATTTGTTTGGTATTAAAAGGCGCGCCCTGCACCGTTTGTATGTTAACTTCGGGAAGTGAGAACAGCGCTTTGGTTTCTGACTGGCTGTAGCCAAAAGTCACAAACAATAAAGCAGCAATAAGAAATACGTAGTTTTTCATAATTTATAGAATATTAGCTGTAAATTTTAGAGTGGCAAAAATAGGTTTTTATGACAATAGCAATCTTACAAGATATAAGTTTCCAATAATTTAGAATCTGTCGAAGGGTGCAAATCAATGCGGTTGATTACGTTTGGGATGAGCACGCATTCTCCCATTTTGAGGGTAAGGCTGCCATCGGGATATACCAGCGTGAGGTGGCCGGCAACGCAGGTATAAATCACAAATGAATCGAGCTCCTCGTAGTTTTTCATCAGTGGCTTGTCGATGTGCAGTAGGTTGGTAGTAAAAAATTCTCCTTTCACCACCTCCACAGTTTCATTTTTGGTGTCAGCATATTGGCTTTTGTAATCATCATACACATTGTAGTCGATGGCTTCGAGGGCTTCTTCGGTGTGCAGCTCGCGTGGATGGCCATTTTTATCGATACGATCCCAGTCGTAGATGCGGTAAGTAACGTCGCTGGTTTGTTGTATCTCGGCAAGCAGAATTCCCGGTCCCAGCGCATGCACACGGCCGGCGGGCATGTAGTAAACTTCGCCGGCCTGCACCTTTTCTACATTCAAAATTTCTTTAAGCGTTTTATTATTAAGATGATCGAGATAGATTTTCTGGTTTACCTTTTGGCCAAATCCGCTGATCAATTCAGCATCTTGGTTCGCGCTGATGATGTACCACATCTCGGTTTTGCCGTTGGCCAGCCCGCGTTTATGCGCCAGCGCATCATCGGGATGCACCTGTATGCTCAGGTAGTCGGCGGCATCGATAAATTTTACCAGGATCGGAAACTCGTTTTCATATTTTTGATACACCTTTCCGCCCACCAGATCGTCCATGTACACTTCCACCAGCTCATTGAGTTCGTTGCCGGCCAAAAATCCATCGGCAACCACTGTTTCATCGCCGGCAACACCCGACAGTACCCAGGCTTCACCACAACTTTCTATTCCTTTGCAATCCATTTGCAATGCATCTTTAATTTTGTGGCCACCCCAGATTTTCTCGCGGTAGCGTGGCTTGAACTTTAGCGGATAGAGCTTGTTCATTTTTTCTTATTTTTTGTTTACAAAAAGATTTTTTCTTAATGAATATTTCAAACGATGACTTGCGTCAAATAATTGCCTTTCGGTACCTGCTGCACCAGCACCCTGAACTATCAGGAAAAGAGACCGAGACCGCCAAAAGGATCAAGGAGTATCTTGCAAAATTCAATCCCGATCAAATTTATGAAGGACTTGGTGGCGCCGGACTGGCTGCCGTTTACAAAGGAAATGCCAAAGGCCCCACGGTTTTGTTGCGTGCCGATATGGATGCATTGCCTATCGACGAAACCAACGATTTTGATTATAAATCGAAAAACAAAGGTGTAGCGCACAAGTGCGGTCACGACGGCCATTCCGCAATACTTTCTGGGGTGGCGCTGGCATTGCATCAGCAGCGCCCTGCCCGTGGGCGTGTGGTGTTGCTGTTTCAGCCTGCCGAAGAAACTGGCCAGGGAGCCAGACGGGTAATCGACGACCCGCAATTTGCGGAGCTGCAGCCGGATTATGCGTTTGCTTTGCACAATCTGCCTGGCTTTGCCGCTGGTAGCGTGGTGGTGCGCGACAACCATTTTGCAGCAGCAAGCAAAGGAATGATCATCCGGCTCACCGGCAAAACTTCGCATGCCGCCAATCCTGAGCATGGCATCAGTCCGGCAATGGCGGTTGCTGATATTATAAAAGGGCTTACGAAACTTTCGATGGAAAAAGACGGGTTTCAGGATTTTAAACTTGTCACCGTCATCCACACGCGGCTGGGTGAAATAGCTTTTGGCACCACGCCCGGCTATGCCGAAGTAATGGCTACGCTGCGTAGCTTTCGCAACGACGACATGCAGCGGCTTACCAATAAAGCTGTAGATATTGCCGAAAAGGCAGCAGACCAATATCGCCTGCAAGAAAAGATAGAATGGCGTGAGGAATTTCCTGCTACCGTTAACCATCCTGAATGCGTGGAATTAATCCGGCAAACGGCTACTGGAAATAATTTGAAAATTGTGGAGCCTGAAACGCCTTTCCGCTGGTCAGAAGACTTTGGATATTTTACTTCCAAATACAATGGCGCTCTGTTTGGCATTGGCTCCGGCGTGAAGCATCCCGATTTGCATCATCCCGACTACGACTTTCCCGACAAGATAATTCCACAGGCCATAGCCATGTTCGATGGTATCATCCGAAATATTTTGGGTTGAAAAAAGCCATGGAGGCATTTTCGGGGAAATTCCAAAAGCCAATAATTCAAATCACAAACAGCCTCCTTTTTGTCTATTACACCAAAAATCTCAATAACCAAAACTAAGAGCGTTTTGGTTATTGAGATTTATTTGGAAATTGCGTATTAAAATTTTGTTTTAGATGTGACTATGCTTTTCCAAAAAGCTTGCTGATGATGGACTTTTTCCCTTCTTTTTCGTCTTCCGAATAATAGCCGTATCCATACCCATAGCCGTATCCATATCCATAGCCGTAGCCATATCCGTAGCCATATCCATACCCATAGCCGTAGGAGCCTTTGCCCAGTTTTACGTCGTTGATAAGGATGTACATATTGGGCAACTTGCGGTTTTCGATATCTTTTATAATCGATTCAAAAATTTTCTTGTTGGTGTAGTTCTGACGCACCAGGAAAAGGTTGGCGTCGGTGTACTTCATCAGAAGGAAAGCATCGGTAACCAGACCTACCGGCGGCGTGTCGATGATTACAAAGTCATATTCTTCCATCACGCGTTTCATCAGCTCGTCGGTTTTGGCTGAAGCGATAAGCTCGGCAGGGTTGGGCGGCACAGGTCCGGCCATGATGATGTCGAGATTCTTCACCGGTGAGGTTTGAACGATATCTTCAAAAGAGCTCTTATTGATAAGGTAGGAGCTGATCCCTTCGGTATTGGTGAGGCCAAAGTCCTGATAAATTTTGGGCTTGCGCAGGTCGAAACCCATCAACAGGGTTTTTTTATCATACATGGCAAAGATGGAAGCGATGTTCATAGCAACAAACGTCTTGCCGGCGCCCACCATGTCGGAAGTTACGAGAATCACCTGCTTTTCCTTGCCCTTGGTGAGATACTGCAGGTTGGTTCGGATAGAGCGAAACGACTCGGCAATACTAGACTTGGGCGACTCACTCACTACGATCGCCGACTCTTTGCTGTTGTGAATCACATGCCCGACAATAGGCACATTGGTGATCTTTTCGATGTCTTTACGTTCGATGATTTTATCATTAAAATAGTCCTTGCCCAGAATGTAAGCTACCGGCAGCAATAAGCCCAGCACCAGCGCTATAAGGTAGTTGAGGCTCTTCTTGGGGAAAACTTGTTCGCCGCTACGGGCATTATCAACAATCTCGTTGTCGGGCAGGTTGCTGGCCTTGGCTATTTGTGCTTCGGATCGTTTCTGCAGCAGGAAAGTGTACAGCGCATCGTTGAGTTTGTATTTTCGCTGAATGCCCACCAGGCGACGCTGGGTTTGGGGCAGGCGGTTCATTTCCCGGTTGAGCAATGCTATGCGGCCGTCGATGTCCTGGATAGAAATTTCGGAAGTAACAACAATGTTCTGAATGTTTTCAAGAATGGTTTTTTTGGTGGTGCGGATTCGCTGATCGATGGCTGCTACCTGCGGGTTTTTCTCCGATGAGTTGTATAGGATGGTGGCACGTTGGGCATAAAGGTCAGCCATGCCACTGATGAGCTGTGTGAGCAATGGGTCTTCGATGCCCATCGACGAAGGAATGACGATGTCGTCGATATTTTCCTGGTTTTTCTTTAAATAATCCTGCAGGTTGCGATAATATTTGGCCTTGACGATGAGCTGCGCTTTCTGATCCTGGTATTGCTTCATGCTCTCAAACACTTGAGCCGATTTGAAATCCATATCCATAAACTCATTGCTCACCCTGAAGTCTTGCAGCTCGCCTTCGGTGTAAGTCAGCGAGTCGGTGATATCTATAAGCTCTGAGTTAATAAAGCGAATGGTGTTCTCGGCAATCTGATTTTTCTTTTCCATGCCGCGCAGCAGATACTGGCTGGTAAGCTCGTTGAGGTAATCCGAAAGTTTTTCGGTATTGCCTCCTTTTATCGAGATCTCGATAATAGAAGCCTCGCGGTTGATGGGCTCCAGCTTGGTGCTTCTAAAGGTGGTAATCAAACTCTTGTAATCATTAAAAACAAACGACAAGTTTTGGTTGATGGCTTCCTTGTCGAAATGTTCGGTGAGATAGATGGTGAATTTAAAGAGTTTGGATTCAACCTCCTCACCAAATTTGTAGGTTTGATTTATCACGATGGGCTCGTCGACGGTGGAAAGTTCGGTGCGTTTGCCAAAACTGTACAGCGAGGCGTTTTCGGCCTGCAGCATCAGTTGGTAGGCAGAGTTGCTGAGTATGCTGATGCTGAACTTTACATTGGTCGGCTGCACGTGTGCGGTATCCATTATTACCTCAAAAGGCGACGTTTTGTACAATTCGCTTGTGATAAAATTATCTTCTTTAAAATAGGATACTTCAAAGTTCAGGTTATCGATGGTGCGCGAAGCCATTGCATAGGAGTTGATGACCCCCATTTCGTTTTGCAGGTTTTGCTGGTTGTTTACGATGCCAAGGCCGATCAGATTCTGCCCGGCTTTGTCGTCCTTAATCAGCACGGTGGTCTTTACCTCATACACCGGCTTGGTGTATTTATTAAAAAGAAAAGCGATCACCAGAGCTACAAAAATGGTAAGAGCAAAGAAATACCAGTATCTGAAAAACTTGATAAATAACAGTTTGATGTCGATCGATTCTTCCTGAGTCGATAATTGGCTGTTGAGATTAGTTTCCACTTATTGTATTAGTTTGATTGGAAAAAATTAATAAGAAGCAGCGTGGTGGAGATGGTCGAAAATACCAGTGCGTAAGGGAATTGGCTGAACGCAAAGTTTTTGCCTTTTACCGGCGGCACGTAAATAACGTCGTTGGGTTGTATGATGTAATATTCGCTGCCAAAGATTGATAAATCGTTCAGATTTATTTTTTTAGTTTTAATGCCATCGGGGTTTTCACGTATTATTATCACCTCGTTGCGGCGGGCAAAGTCGGTCATATCGCCGGCCATGGCAATCGCATCAAAAATGGTTACCTGATTCTGATAGATACTCACTTGTCCGGGTCGTTTCACCTCGCCCAGCGCCGAAATTTTAAACAGCGCCAGCCGCACCACTACCGTCGATTCCTTGATGTAATCTTTCACGATTCCCGAGATCAGGTCTTTGGCCTCCTCCACGCTCAGGTCTTTCACATAGATGCTTCCCACATAAGGAAAGTCGATGAAGCCTTTGTCGTTTACCAGATAGCTGTTCAGGTAAATGCCCGCATCAGTGTAATAGTTGTTGCTAGTTCTGTTGCCTTCTTCTGCAAAAATGTTTTCAGAGACGGCCATCACACTATTCACCTTTATGTACAGGTTGTCACCAGCCTGAATACGGTAGGTGGTAAGATTCAGATTCTTAAAATGGGTGCGGGCGGTATCACCTTTACTAACTTCCTGTCGCAGGTATTCGATGCGTTTCATCGGGATACACGACGAGAAAAACAGTGACCCCGTTAAAAGCAAAACGAGGACACGAAAAATATAGAACATTGGTTTTTTCATCACTTAGGACTTTAGCAGCTTGTTCGTCATTGTATAAAATGAGCGCAAAAATAGGTTATTTTATCAAAGGCAGTAATTTATTTACCCTTTGGCTCACTGGTTTCCTTATTACGATTTATGTGCAAAAATATTATCAGTAATTTTGCAACAAAATTAACGCAAGAGCAACCAACGTTATGAGCAACAAATTGATGGACCCCATCGGCAAGCTAATGGGACTGCGCTACAAATCACATCCGTGGCATGGTGTGGATATTGGCGATAATGCCCCCGAAATTGTAACCTGTTTTATCGAAATGGTTCCTACCGACACGGTGAAATACGAAATCGATAAAGTGTCGGGTTATTTGAAAATAGACCGGCCACAAAAGTATTCCAATGTCATCCCCGCCTTGTATGGTTTCATTCCGCAAACTTTCTGCTGGGATAAAGTAGCAGAATATTGTATGGAAAAAACGGGTCGTACCGACATTACAGGCGACCGCGACCCGCTCGATATCTGCATCCTCACCGAGAAAACCATTGCCCATGGCGACATACTGGTGCAGGCGCGTCCTATTGGTGGATTCAGGATGATAGACGACAGCCAGGCCGACGACAAAATTGTGGCGGTGCTGGCCGACGATGCCGTCTATGGCGGATACAATGACATGGGCGATTGCTCTCTGATGGTCATCGACCGGCTAAAACATTATTTCCTCACTTATAAAGATTTGCCCGGCCGCCAGCGCGACGCTGAGATCACCCATACTTACGGCATAGAGGAAGCCCATGAAGTAATTGTCCGCAGCATGACCGACTACCAGCAGAAATTCGACCACCTGCGATCCATGCTTTCTAACGTGTAACCAGCGGAGCACAATAAAAAATCCCTGTCACAACTGGGCAACAGGGATACAAGTAATCCTCCTTCATAAACGGTGGTGGGCAAAGTAACGTAAAAATTTTAATACACAACCATTTTTTAGATTATTTTTTTAATTTAGGGTACGATTGGAAATTAATAAAAATAGATTGATAGTGAACCGCGACGAAATTCTTGCCGAATTATCATCCTACAGCAGCAGCGGCTTCGACCGCATGGAGCTGCTCAAGAGTTATCCCGAACCCGTAGCAAGATATTTCCGTCATCATCTGCCGCAGGGTATTCCGGGAGGAACGCTCATAAGCACGCGCCTTCGTGGCATCATCAAGTTGGTAAACTGGTCCAACTTTAAATCGACACTTTACACACATCCTTTCAAAGGTTTCTATTGGGAAGCCACGGTACATATGGGCATTTTGCCGATAAAAGGATATGATTATTTTGTTAAAAATACCGGTGCCATGCAGTGGCGGATGTTTCGAGTAATACCGGTAATGAAATCTGATGGCGCCGACGTAAGTCGCTCTGCCGAAGGGCGCGCCCGGCTTGAAAGCGTTTTTGCACCGCATTTGCTCATCGACCCCGCCGTAATATGGGAAGTCGTGGATAAGAATCATATTACCGCCCAATGGAAAATTTACACCGAAGACCAGCCGCTGCATCTCATCATCGATGAACAGGGTGCCTTAAAAGAGGTGTGGATGAAACGGTGGGGCAACCCAGGCGAGGTGAAAACTTTTGAATACCACACTTTTGGCGGACACATCGACAAAGAGATATTATATCAAAACCGACTGATCCCACACAAAGGTTCGATAGGCTGGTGGTATAGTGAGAAGGGGTGGGACGATGGCGAATTTTTTAGATTTGAAGCCTATTAATGTAGATTGATCATCATGCATTTTTATTACGACGTACATACACATAGCAATAAAAGTCCCGAAAACGTGGTGCAGGTGCGAAGTCTTTTCCATGACCAGTTGCAACTAATCCAGGACTTGCCAGATGTGTGGTACGCGGTGGGATGGCATCCCTGGCATGTCGATGCCGAAAGTTCTGATGAAATATTTTCATTGCTCGAAAAGGTAATTCGAAATGAAAAGGTGATTTCTTTGGGCGAAACAGGCCTCGACCGAAGCATCAAAATTCCGATAAATCTTCAGGAAAATATTTTCTCCCGACATCTTTCTCTGGCCGAAAAAGCCTACATGCCTGTGATCGTCCATGCAGTAAAATCCTATCCCGATATCATCCGGGTTTACAAAGAAGCTAAAGTGGATATTCCATTGATAATTCATGGCTTCAGGGGCAATCTGCAGTCAGCGGAGCAGCTCCTCAGGCATGGTTTTTACCTCTCATTTGGTGAAGCTTTATTAAAACAAAACTCCAGGCTGGAACAAGTTTTTCAAAATATTCCGTTCGGACAATTGTTTCTGGAAACTGACGACACCGACACCGACATCAGGAAATTGTATGAGAAGGCTGCTGTACTGCGTAATTTGGAACCTGAGAAGTTGATGGAAACTATC
This sequence comes from Bacteroidales bacterium, assembly GCA_035647615.1. Taxonomy (NCBI): domain Bacteria; kingdom Pseudomonadati; phylum Bacteroidota; class Bacteroidia; order Bacteroidales; species Bacteroidales bacterium. The sequence goes on from DASRND010000029.1 coordinate 41,163, forward strand.
GGGAGTAATTTTAAAAACTGTTTTGGTAAATGATTCAATCTGACGAAAACTGGCGCAGCCGCACAGGGTTGCTACTTGGGGAGGAAAAGCTGGAGCGGCTGCAGCACAGTCATGTGTTGGTGGCCGGCCTGGGAGGCGTGGGCGCCTTTGCTGCCGAACAGTTGTGCCGTGCAGGAGTTGGCAAGCTCACCATTGTGGATGGCGACAGTGTGGCGCCCAGCAATCGCAACCGTCAGTTGCTCGCGCTCGCCAGCACACAAGGCCAGCGCAAGGCACAACTCATGGCCATGCGACTGCGTGATATCAATCCCGATGTGGAGCTTGTTGTTGTTGATGAATTTATAAAAGACCAACGAACAAACGAGTTGCTTAGTCATCCATACGATTATGTGATCGATGCTATCGATACGCTCTCGCCCAAGGTGTTTTTTATCCTGGCGGCTTTGCGCAACAACCTCCCTTTGGTAAGTTCTATGGGCGCGGGGGGTAAGTTAAACCCGGCCATGATTACCGTGGCTGATATCTCCGAAACTTCCGGCTGCAAGCTGGCTTTCTACATTCGTAAGCGCCTGCAGAGATTCGGTGTCAAAGAGGGTTTCCAGGCAGTATTTTCGCCGGAAACGGTCGATAAAAGTGCTGTCAAACCCGTTGATGACGAACCCAACAAAAAAACCACCGTCGGAACCATATCCTATATGCCGGCCATGTTTGGCTGCTACTGCGCCTCGGTGGCTCTTCGCCAACTGATAGAAAAGTAGCGTCCGGCGGAATTACGAAGTAGATTTCATAGGCTGGAGTATTTTTAAGTTTGCATGTTTTAATATTATGACAGTTCCCATTATCCAGATTGCCGGGGTTCGTAATTGGGACGAAGCCTTAATGATCAGTGCTTCCGGCGCCACACATATTGGCTTTCCATTGCGTTTGGACGTTCATCGTCCTGATCTTAGCGACGAAGCTGCTGCCGAAATCATCAGGCGGCTGTCGCCAAACATCCGTCCGGTGCTGATTACATATTTAGCGAAAGCTACCGACATTTATAAATTATCGAAACAAATTGGCTGCAACATCGTGCAGTTGCATGGCGCTATTTCAGTGGTGGAACTCGAAAAGCTGCGGCGGTTGACCCTGCTGAGTTCTTGGCCGGAGCCACCTTTTGAAATCTGGAAAAGTCTGGTGGTAAAAGCCGGAAATGAACAGGAGTTGCTGCAAACGCTTCATGCAACCGATTCTTTTGTCGATGCCTACATCACCGATACTTACGATTCAACTACAGGCGCTTCGGGGGCTACCGGCAAAATTCACGACTGGAAAATCACAAAGAGCATAGTTGCGCATAGTGCACGTCCTGTGATCGTTGCTGGCGGGCTTCATCCCGGCAATGTTGCCGAAGCCATTCGCATCACAGGCGCTGCCGGTGTAGATGTGCATACCGGCGTGGAAGATGCAAATGGTTGCAAAGACCCGCGGCTGGTAAAGGAGTTTGTGATTAGGGCAAAAGAAAGTTATAGGAAAGCGTTAGGGTTTTAGAGTTATCAGGTTGTTGATGCTGAAATTAATTTGATAATTACCAAAATGTAAATTGTCCTGGAGTTAGGACGAGGCTGTGCCTCTTTCTTTCTATTTTTACAGGCTCAGCCTGTATTTTTGATTCGGAAAAGCAGGCAAAGCCACAGCTGAACGTAACCGAGGGAGGAAAAAGTTGTCAGGTTGTTGGTACAGATATAAATTTTAGAATCAGAAATTTTAAATTGTCTCACTGGCAAATCCGAAATAACAGCTTCAGGAATTTTTAAAATCCTATCCCCAAATACTTCCACCGCAATTATCCATGCGCGCACCGGTCACCGAGGCTAGGCAGTTGTTGATTCCGCGTAAGCGCAAAACACCAAGGAAGGCAAATACCAATGCTTCTTTGTAATCGATGAGCAAAGGCTCAGGAATAATAATAGTGTGATGGCTGAGGTGGTCAATGCGTTGCATGAGAAAATGATTGTGGGTGCCGCCGCCTGTTGCCAGCAAAGTAGAGGTTGGCACCACATCAGCCGCAGCAGCTACCTGTCGGGCAATGTGTTCGGTGAGGGTGCGCAAAAGATCGGCAGGGGTAGCATCGTGCGCCTCTATCAGCGGCAGCATTTGTGCCTCAAACCATTCGCGTCCCAGCGATTTGGGAGCCGGTTGCTGATAAAAAGGCAATGCGTCGAGTTGTTCCAGCAGCGGATGGATAATGGCGCCGCCGGCAGCCATAGCTCCGTCTTCATCGTAAGGCTTTCCGGCGCGGCGGGCCAAAAAGTTGAGCGCCATATTTGCTGGCGAAATATCGCTGGCAAGACGTTGATCGCCGGACTGGTAAGAAATATTTGCAAAACCACCCAGATTGAGACACAGACCGAAGTGGCCAAAGAGCAAAGCATCGCCAACTGGAACCAAAGGGGCTCCCTGTCCGCCTAGTGCCACATCCAACGAACGGAAATCATTCACGACTTTTATACCTGCCGCAGCAGCCAGATGTGCGCCGTTGCCGATCTGTAGCGTGAGTCCCAGCTCCGGCTGATGAAAAACTGTGTGCCCGTGTGAAGCTACGAAAAGCGGTCGGCATTTGTTGCGATGAATAAATTCTGCTGCCTGTTCGCCTGCATAGCGCCCAAAATCGGCATCCAATCTCGTAAGATCAAAACCACTTAGCTGCGGCGCCTGGTCAAGTCGCTGACGCCACGTGTCGGAGTAGCGGATGGTTTCGGCATAAAGAATTTCATATTTCCATCGATCGTCTGCCAGGTTAAAGCGGCAGCAAGCAATGTCGAGGCCATCCAGCGAAGTGCCCGACATCATTCCCAAGGCAGTGATTGTTTCCATAATTATCATTTTGTAGAGACGCACGGCCGTGCGTCTTTACATTCCAAAAATAAATAGATGTTAGGATAATGCAACCGCACGGCCGTGCGTCTTTACATTCCAAAAATAATCAGATGATAATAATACATTAGGCCGTGCGTCTTTACATTCCAAACAAATTGAATTATAAAATATCAAGAATTTTTTCCAGCCGGATACCACGCGAGCCTTTCAGCAGAATGGTTTTGTTTTTTAAGGTCATTTCATCAATAGCTTTACGCGCTGCATCGGCAGTTTCAAAAAATAAGAATTTCACAGAGCCTTCATCAGCGAAAGCTGAAAACTGCGCTCCGACAAGTACCACTTTTTCAAAGTCAGCCTGACGCGCCATTTTGATGATGGCGGCATGCTCGGCATGGCTTTCAGCGCCAAGCTCCAGCATATCGCCCAGGATGAGAATTTTGTTGTCGTAAGGTGCCTGGGCAAAGTTTTCGATTGCCGCAGTCATGCTCCCGGGGTTGGCGTTGTAAAGGTCGATGAGTAGCTTGTTTCGTGAAGTGGTTTGCCATTGCGAGCGATTGTTTGCAGGCTGATAATTTCGCAAAGTTTCAGCAATCTCATGTATGTCAGCGCCGAAATAACGTGCAATGGCAACAGCAGCCATCACATTGGAAAAGTTGTAGCTGCCGGCCAGCCGGGTGTTGATGGTGGTTCCCTTGGCGGGATGGGCAAGTTGCAGCGCCAGATTGGGATATTTTTCAGTAATGAATCCTTGAACATCGGCGCCAGGCAAAGCGCCATAAGTGGTGCGCGGGTTGCCGGCAGATTTCTCCATCAATAACTCATCATCGTGATGAACGAAGAGATGCCCGCCATTGGCACGGATAAAATCGTAAAGCTCTGTCTTGGCTTTTATCACACCTGCATAACCACCAAAGCCTTCGAGGTGGGCGCGCCCGATATTGGTAATGATGGCGAAGTCGGGACGGGCAATGCGACACAGCGCCGCAATTTCCCCCTGATGGTTAGCGCCCATTTCTATCACCGCCATTTCAGTGTCATTGGTAATGGAAAGAAGAGAAAGCGGCACGCCGATGTGGTTGTTAAGATTGCCACGGGTAGCCGAAGTTTTATACTTTGTTTGCAACGCCTGGCTGATGAGTTCCTTGGTGGTGGTCTTGCCGTTGCTGCCTGTGATCCCGATAACGGGAATTTGAAGTTGCCGGCGGTGATGCTGCGCCAGTTGCTGCAAAGCCTCTAGCACATCATCCACCAGGATCATGTTCGGATGGTTTTTCAAATCAGCATTGTCGACCACTGACCGGGTGGCGCCCTCGTCCAGTGCATTTTCTGCAAAGCAATTCCCGTCGAAAGTATCGCCTTTCAAGGCAAAAAAGATACTGCCAGCAGCAACGTTTCGTGAGTCGGTGCTGATTTTCGGGTGTCGTTTATAAATTTCGTAGAGTTCTTCTGTTTTCATAAATCACAGTTGTGATGGCAAAATAATTGAAAAAAAGCTGATAAAAAAAACGCTGTATCATTTTTTGTAAAACAGATACAGCGTTTTTTTGATTTATTGATAATCGGAGCGAAGCTTATTTTCTATGTGCCACAGAGGTTCCTACGCGATCCATTGCACAGCGGAAGCCCAGGAAATCGGTAGCATTGTTTTGGTCGAGGTATCTGCGCACACCCGGGCTGAGGTAGTAAGAGCCGTCTTTCCAGGAGCCGCCTTTGTAAACACGTGCCTGGTCGTTCACAAGGCTGCTGCTTTTGTAGTCGTACATCATGTTGGTGGAATTGGCGTTGTTCACGTCGTCGAGCCATTTGCCGGGATCGTTCACCGAGCGGTTGTCGCCGTCGAGGTAGTTTACGTTGTCGGCTTCGCGGTAGTTAAATCTGTCTTGTGCTTCGTTTACGGTTATTTCGCGATAGCGAATGCGTCCCAGGCTGTCTTTTTCGGCGATGTTGCCTTCGGCGTCGAGTACCGGGGTGGTAAAGATATTTCCTCTGAAAGGGCTAAAGTCGGCAACATCCTCGTGGCTAAGGACACGATACACATCTTGCACCCACTCCGCTACGTTGCCGGCCATATTATACAAGCCGAAGTCGTTGGCCGGATAAGTACCTACCGGTGCGGTGATATCGGCGCCATCGTTGAGGCTTCCGGCTACGCCCATATAGTCGCCGCGCGCACGCTTAAAGTTGGCCAAATAGTTGCCATATTCTTTTTTGTTGCCGGTACTGCGCACCAGGTGTCCGTCCCAGGGATAGACGCGGCGTTCGGTGATAAGTTCATTTTGCCCTTGCAAACCTAAGGCAGCATATTCCCACTCAGCTTCGGTAGGCAGCCGGTAATTGGGAAGCATAATGCCGTCTTCCATGCGGGCATTACGGCCACCGGTGCTGCTGGGATCCAGATCTTCGATAGGCTTGCCCAGTCCGGAATATTGTCCTGTCAGATAAGCCTCGGTATTGAAGTTGTTTTCGTTGCGCTGGTCAGGATCTTCTGACAATACGCCCGCTTTGATGAGCAACATTTCGTTTACACGGTCGCTGCGCCACTGGCAGTAGTCGGAGGCTTGCACCCAGGTAACGCCAACCACAGGATAGTCGTGGTAGGCGGGATGACGAAGATACAAATTGGCCAGCGGTTCGTTGTAAGCCAGTCGTGAGCGCCAAACCAATGTGTCGGGCAGTGCTTTGCGATAAACTTCCGGATAATCAGCTTTAAAAACTCTGTTTAGCCAGTAGAGGTATTCCAGATAATCGAGATTGGTAACCTCTGTTTCGTCCATATAAAACGAACGAACCGTAACACGACGGGCAGGAGCATAATTTTCGTACATCGGGTCTTCACCCATCTGTCCCATCACAAAGGTTCCACCTTCTACGAAAACCAATCCGGGACCGGTTTCCTGCTCGTTGATATCCGAAACAGCAAAGCCGCCGTTGGTGCTACTGTTGTAGTCCCATCCGGTGGTATTCGAGGTTTTCTTTTTCGATCCAAAAATTCCGCTGCACGAAGAGAGCGTGAGCACTAATGCTACAACGGTGATCAGGCTTATGATCTGCTGATTTTTAATACGCATCATTAATATTTTTTGCAAATAGATTGAATTAACTAAAACGACGGACATTTTATTGCTCTGGAACGTTTACTTTTTTTGTTGCAATCAAAAAGCCAGCCGACGGATATTTCATGTGCTCCACCACTGGCGATGGCCAGTGAGGACAAGGTGTAATCGAAACTATAACCAAGTTTCAGACTGTTATATTGTAATCCCAGCAACACAATGACGGCATCGGGATTCTCGAAAGCGTGGCGGTACCAAAGGCCGCCAACAAAAGGCTCAAGCGTAAAATAGGAGCCAACATTGAGCTGCCGGAAGTCGCCTTGCTGCTGATAAAGAATATTAGGCGAAATGGTTAGCTCCGGACTGCGGCTCCGGTAGCTGCGGCGGTCGCCAGTTTCAATGTTCGCCCCGGCGTGTATTGTAATTTTCATCGGCAGCTTGTAGTCGCTTTCACTGATGAAGCCTATGTCGGGCGTGGTAAGATGGTGCACGGCGCCACCCACAAAAAATTTCTCATCAAAACCTACCACAAAGCCGGTAGCGAAATCCGCGTAGTTGACGTTGTCGCGGCTGTCGGGAGGAGGTCCCGATGTACCCACTGTGCCGTCGGGTTTAATTTGTGAAGGAAAGATGAAGTCATTCCAGTTGACTCCCCGCTGACCAAAGGCGGCTTCAAGCGCCATGCTTGCCTGCCAGCGGTCGGAGATGTCGAGCCGGTAAGCATACATCCCGCCAAGGCGAAACTGACGAATACCTGCTTCGCCACTTTTGTCGTATTGAAACTGCACCCCCACGCCGCCGGAAACAAAATCGACATATTGATCATAAGAGGCGCTGGTGGAAATAAACGCCGCCGGCAATTGTGGCCATTGGTCGCGGTAATTGAGCGTGATGCGCGGACAATTGTCGGAGCCGGCAAGGGCAGGATTGAGGTAAATTGGATTGGCGTAAAACTGCGAATAGGTATAATCCTGAGCTTGCAGACTCGCAGCAAGAACAAGGGATAACAGCAGAATAGAAAGCTTTTCGGGCTTTTTCATGATGATGATACCGGAGATGTTACGCAACCTTTCACGTGATTATTAACTCTTTATTTTTCGGGATATTTTAACAACGATCGTTCTGATGCTCTCAGCGTGCAAATATAGGCAGAGCAAGGAAGCAAACGGAAAAACGGCAATATTGCCCAAAAAGTTTCGTTTTTCAAGCTATTAATATCTGGTAGTTATCCGGGTGAAGGACAGCAGCATCAGCAAAAACAACTCCCATAAACAATTGTCTGCATCATGGTGTTGGCTCTTTTTTTAATAAAATAATAATCCTATGATCAAGCGTCATTTTTTTACAGTTTTTCTGGTACTATTTTCCGTCATGGCATCTGCCGGCGAATTGGTGCAACATTACCAGCTCACGTGGCAAATGATCCATGAGCAGCCTACACCCGAAGCACCTAAAACTTCGCGCTTGTTTTTCAAGGGCGCTGATTACGGAATTCAATACGCAAATCTGCCTCTGTTTTCGATCAAGGTTCCTCTGGAAAATGCAGCCACAGCGGTGAAAGCAAAACTGCTCAATCCGCAATATTTGCCATTGACGCCTGACGAGCTGATGCTGGTGGATAATCTGATAATGATCACGCCGACCATTGAACCACAAAGCCACATTGCCGGAGCGCGCGGAGTATCCGTTGCCATGGTGCATTTGCTTCCTTTCAGGCTCAGCATGCTCAGCGGGAAATATGAGAAACTGGTATCGTTCGATCTGAAGCTGACGCCTGTGGAAGGATTAAAAAATACAACAGCCGCTAAGGAATATGCCGCCAACTCGGTGTTGGCCAATGGCGAGTGGTTCAGGATAAGTGTGCAGGAAACCGGCATTTACAAAGTTACCTATGAACAGCTTACGCAAATGGGCATGAATCTATCGGGAGTGAGTTCGGCTACAGTTCGCCTTTACGGCAATGGCGGCGGCATGCTGCCCGAAGCCAACAGCGAATACCGCCCCGACGATCTCATCGAAAACGCTATTCAAATGATGGATGGCGGCGACGGGCGCTTCGATCCGGGCGACTATTTCCTGTTTTATGGCCAATCGCCAAACGCATGGAAGTACAATCCTACCGCGCTGAAGTTTGATCATCAACAAAATATTTATTCCGATTACACTTATTATTTTATCACTATTAGTGCCGGTACAGGAAAACGCATCGCTACGCTTCCACAGGCCACGCAGGCCGCTACGCACGAGGCCACCACTTTTGTCGATCACAAGTTTCATGAGAAGGACAATCTGAGCGTTTATAAAACCGGCCGCCAATGGCTGGGAGAGGTCTTTGATGTGCAGACAACCCACAACTTTTCTTTTTCATTTCCCAATATAGTTACCTCAGCTGAACACACCCTGATGATAAGAGCTGTTGCAAAATCAATAGTTTCTTCCTCGTTTTCAGTTTCGATGAATGGTAACAATGTTGCAACCATTCCTATCCAGGGTGCTCCCGAAACTTCACAGGGCGATTACGGCAAAGACAATACGATCACAAAGCGGCTGGAGATTTCGGGCAGCGATGTGAATGTAAGTCTCAAGTACAACAAATCCGCAAACAGCTCCATTGGCTGGCTCGATTACATCGAACTAAATGTGTTGCGCAATCTGGTTTTCGACGGGTCGCAAATGGATTTTAGAAATACCGATACCTTCGGAGAAGGAGAGATCACCCAATTTGTACTCGGGAATGCAGCCTCAGGAGTTAAAGTCTGGGACGTAACTTCGCCAACCGATGCGCAGCAGGTGCAAACCACGCCTCAAAATAATGCCCTGCGCTTCCGCCTCGAAACACCCGTAATCCGCCAATTTATCGCTTTCGATGGCAGCCAGTTTCTAACTGCAGAAGCAGCCGGAACGGTGGCCAACCAAAACCTGCACGCCCAGCGCAACATCGACTACGTCATCGTTTCACATCCCGACTTTATGGAGCAGGCCAATCGCCTGGCCGATTTCCATCGTGATTTTTCTAACCTGTCTGTGCTGGTTACTGCGCCGCAGGCTGTGTACAACGAATTTTCGTCGGGAGCGCAGGATATCACCGCCATCAAAGAGATGATGCGCATGTTTTATACCCGTGCCGACAATGGTGAGGTGATGCCGCGCTATCTGCTGCTTTTTGGCGATGCTTCCTACGACTACAAAGACCGGGTGCAAAACAATACCAACTTTGTCCCGACTTACGAATCCCCTAATTCGCTCTCCTATATCGCCTCTTTTGCCACCGACGACTATTTCGGATTTCTCGATCCAAACGAAAGTGTAAGCGAAAGAGATTTGGTGGATATTGGCATCGGGCGCTTTGTGGTGACTTCTCCCGAAGAAGCCAGGCGAAGTGTGGACAAGGTAATCCATTATGCCACCAGCCGCAAATGTATGGACGATTGGCGCAATGTGATGACTTTTGTGGGCGATGACGAAGAAGGCAATTTGCACACCAATCAGGCCGACGATCTGGCAAAGCTTATCGAGAATTATTATCCACAATACAACACCGACAAGATTTATCTTGATGCCTACACACAGCAGACTACTGCCGGTGGACAGCGCTATCCTGAAGTGAATGAGGCCATCAATAGCCGCATCGAAAAAGGTACGCTCGTTATGAATTATACAGGCCACGGTGGCGAGGTGGGCTGGGCACATGAGCGTGTTCTGCAAAATTCTGACATCAACAGCTGGAAAAATTTCGACAAGATGGCGGTATTTATCACCGCTACCTGTGAGTTTGCCCGCTATGATGATCCCGGTCGCACCTCGGCAGGCGAGTATGTTTTCCTGAATCCCAAAGGCGGTGGCATCGCGCTATTTACAACTGCACGCGCCACTTACGCCGGCTCCAATTACAGCCTCAACGAAAAGCTTTATCAAAAGATGTTTTCCAAAAATAATGGCGCTTACTACGCTATGGGCGATCTTATCCGCTTGGCCAAACGCGAGAGCAATACGCTGGGCAATGGTCTGAAGTTTCTGTTGATCGGTGATCCGGCGCTCAAAATTGCTTATCCTGATTACGAAGTGCACACTACCGCCATCACTTTTACAGAAACCGGGCAAGTGGCTGATACAATCAGAGCGTTGTCGAATGTAAAAATAGAGGGAATCGTTACCGATAACAATGGTGCCGTTCAGTCGGATTTTAACGGGGTATTAAAAGCCATTGTTTACGACAAAGAATCGGTGGAAAGTACGCTGGGACAAGACCCTTCGAGCCTGGTGCGCACTTTCAAACTGCGCAAAAATGTAATTTACAAAGGACAGACCGAGGTGACGAACGGCGTTTTCTCTTTCAGTTTTATCGTTCCCATCGACATAGCCTACAATTACGGACAGGGCAAAATCAGCTATTTTGCCGAAGACGGCGTGAAAACGGCCAATGGATATGATTTTAACCTTATCGTTGGCGGTTTCGACGAAAACACCACAGCCGATAAAGAGGGTCCGGAGATAGACCTTTATATGAACGACACCACCTTCCGCTGGGGCGACTTTACCAACGAAAACCCTGTGCTACTGGCGCACGTATTCGACCGAAGCGGTATAAACACTGTGGGCAACAGCATTGGTCACGACATTACCGCTGTGCTCGACGGAGATACTGAAAAGCCTTTTAAACTAAACGATTATTATGAGTCGGCTGCCAAAGGTTACACCAGCGGCACGGTGCGTTTCCCTTTTAGCAACCTGGAACCGGGCGAGCATTTGGTTACTTTCAGGGTGTGGGATGTTTTTAATAACTCCTCCGAAGCATCGCTTAAATTTGTTGTGGTGGGTAACGATCAGATCGTTATTGATAAAATCTACAGCTATCCAAATCCTTTTACCAACGAAACCTGGTTTGAGTACAATCACAATCAGGCCAACGAGCTTACAGAAGTGAAAATAGAAATTTACGACCTCAGCGGCCGGCTGTTGACTACCTTGCAACAAAACAACCTGAGCAGTGGTTTCTATGCCGAGCCTATCCGTTGGGACGGCACCACCGACAGTGGCCGGCGCCTGGGTGGCGGCGTGTATGTGTACAGGGTGCAAATTAAAGATGAAATCGGACGTGCGGCCTCTGCGGTAAGTAAACTCGTGATTGCACGTTAGTTTTTTAAAAAAGTATTTTTGATAAATAAAATTGCTGATAATTCTTTGAGGATACTATGAAAATTTTTTATAAACCTTTGCTGCTGCTGATTTTGTTCACGGCAGCTTTTGATGCCGACAGCCAGACGGTTTCTGAGCATCACCTTTTGCAGTGGAACGCTCCGGTGCCGTGGGTTGCTTCTGCAAAAGAATCGACGGAGCTGGTACTGAATTTCGACGAGGCTACCTTTGTTGACAGCTTCGGACTGCTGCCCGTTTTTACCCGGCGCATCCCGATGGACGAAAATACAGAGCGTCTTAATTTTGAATTAAAAAATGTGCAATATGCTCCCGTAGCTGCGGATATGGATTTGATCGAAGACACGCAACTGATCACTGACGCACCACAACATTTGGAGCAGATTGCCGTGACACGTGGCGAGCGGCACACCATTTTCCGGTTGATGCCACTGCGCTTCAATGCAACCTCCGGCAATTTCGAAAAGATAATCTCATTTGATCTTTCATGGGAGGTGTCGCCTTACGGAGCAAATATCCGCGTAAAGCACGATTCCATCCCTGACTATGCCGACAATTCGGTGCTGGCCACCGGAGTGTGGTTTAAAATCGGCATCCTCACCGATGGTATTTATAAAGTTACCTACGATCATTTGCAACAGCTCGGTGTGGCGGGTAGCGTTCCCTCTTCGGCAATAGCTGTGTATGGCAATGGTGGCGGCATGTTGCCGCAGCTCAACGATGTGTTTCGCTACGACGACTTGCAGGAAAATGCCATCGAAATGTTCGACGACGGCGATGGCTCCTTCGATGCCGGCGACTACTTCGTTTTCTATGGGCAATCGCCACATGCCTGGAACTACAACAATATGAAGCAGGCTTATGAATATTCGCTGAATAAGTTTTCGGACACAGCCTTTTATTATGTTACCACCTCAGCCACTGCGGGTAAACGTATTGAGGTGCAGCCGCAACAGATCCTGTCGGCCGAAAATATTGTAACTACCTACGATGATTTTGCCACGCACGAAATCGACTCCATCAATCTTATCCGATCGGGCCGCGAATGGTACGGCGAAACCTTTAGCGAACAGTTGAGCTACGACTTCTTCTTCCCTTTCCCGCACCGCGACGTAAGCTCCAACACCTACATCAGTACCGACTTTGCCGCGCGCTCAGCAATCACTAGTAAATTTGTGATCTGTGCAAACGGCGACTCCGTTTATTACGACAACGTGAGTTACGTTGTTATGAATTCGGCTACCAAATATGCCAACGTTTCTAACAAAGCGCGTTGGTTTGAAATTAACGACACACCCGACGTAACCATTAACATCAGCTACCTCAGGCCCGACAATTTTTCGACGGGATGGTTGAATTTTGTTACCGTAAATGTTACGAGTCATTTGGTGTACGATGGTAAATTCTTCTCGTTCAGAAATCGCCTGCAGGCAATTCCAAATCGTGTGAGCCAGTATGTAATTGGTAATGCCGAAACGAATTTTAATGTTTGGAATATCACCAATCCATTGTTGCCCTGCCAGATGGCTACCACTTTTGATGATGGCGTGTGCAAATTCATCATTCAATCCGAAACCATCAATGAATTTGTAGGCTTTACGGCCAATGATTATCGTTCGCCGCAATTGATGGGTTCTGTCGAAAACCAAAATCTGCATCAACTTGGCGCTGCTGATTTTGTCATCGTCACCCATCCGCTGTTTTTGCCGCAGGCCGAGCGGCTCAAAGCACTTCACGAAGAGGTGGATAATATGGTGGTTCATGTGGTAACTACCGACCAGATTTATAATGAGTTTGGTTCGGGAATAGCCGACCCGTCAGCTATCCGGGATTTTGTTAGGATGATTTATTACCGCTCGCCGGAAGCGCCAAAGCTCAAGTATCTGTTGCTCTTTGGCGACGCTTCCTATGATCCCAAAAACCGTGTTGGCGAGAATCAAAATATGGTTCCTACGTTTGCTGCCAGAAATTCGCACTGGTATGCCGGCTCTTTTGCCACCGACGACTTTTTTGGTATGATGGATCCGGGTGAAGGTCTGGAATCGTCGGGGAGCATCGACCTGGGCATAGGAAGATTTCCGGTGGTTACGCAACGACAGGCTACCGATATGGTGGACAAAGTAGAAAGATACATGCGTCTTAACAGCAAAAATCAGGGCGCCTGGCGCAACCAATTGTGCTTTATGGCCGACGATGGAAATGGCAACCTGCACGTGATGCAAGCCGATACCATCCTGGTGCGCAACATCATGCGTAAAAACCGCGATGTGAACATCAACAAAATTTATATAGATGCCTATCCGCTCGAAAGCACCGCCAACGGAAACACTTTTCCGCAGGCCAACAAAGCTTTCAACGATCAGATGCAGGAAGGCGCTTTGATAGTGAATTATACCGGTCATGGCGGCGAAACCGGTCTTACCGGCGAAGGAGTGGTAGAGATCACTGACATACTCTCCTGGAAAAACTACGAGCGGCTGCCGCTCGTAATTACAGCTACGTGCGAGTTTAGCCGTTTTGATAATCCCGCACTCACCTCCGCCGGCGAGCTGGTGCTGCTCAATCCGCACGGTGGGGGCATCGCATTGCTGACAACGGTGCGCGTTGCTTTTGCAAGCGTGAACCTGATCCTCAACAAGCGCATTTACGACACCCTTTTTATGATACACGGCGGCAACGATATCCGCTTTGGGGATTTGATTATGAAATCGAAACTGCCGACCAGCTCCAGTCTTTTAAACTTTGTGCTGCTCGGCGATCCTGCACTCAGATTGGCAATGCCTCAGCACGACATCATCACTGATTCCATCAACGGACAGCCGGCTATTCATTTTAAAGATACGTTGAGCGCCAATAGCACCATCACCATCAGCGGGCATGTGCAGCAACATAATTCTCCTGGAATGGTGCTTACCGATTTTAACGGAACCATCTACCCGGTGCTTTACGACAAACCTGAGGATGTTACCACATTGGGCTCAGCACACGATAGCTATCCGTACACTTTTAAATTACAAAATACCATCCTGTGTCAGGGAAAAGCCAGCGTCAAAAACGGAAGATTTACCTACACATTCATGCTCCCGCGCGACATCGACTATAATTTTGGCTACGGAAAGCTGAGCTATTATGCTGTTGACAGCACGCGCGATGCCAGTGGCTACTTTTCAGGAGTGATGGTGGGCGGCACGCCGCAAAATGCACAAGCCGACACGGAAGGCCCCGACATCAAAATGTTTCTTAACGACAGCACTTTTTTACCCGGAACGGCCATCAATCCTGAGCCACTGTTTCTGGCGCGTCTTTCCGACCCGTCGGGCATCAACGCTACCGGTACCGGCATTGGACACGACATTGTGCTTACCATCGATGGAAATACTTATCACTCGATAATCCTCAACCATCTTTTTGATCCCGAACTGGACGACCACAGCAGCGGAAACATTGCACTGCCGCTCGGGCCATTATCCAACGGGATGCACACGCTGCGTTTGCGCGCCTGGGATATGTATAACAATTCTTCGGAAAAGACACTGGAGTTTTTTGTCTCAGACAGTATTGGCGTAAGCCTGCTCAATGTTTTTAACTTTCCCAACCCATTCCGCGACGGGACCTGGTTTACCTTCCGCCACAATCAATTCGAAGGAAATCTGACGGCTACTGTCGAAATTTACGATTTTTATGGTAAGTTGGTAAAAACGCTGGAATCGCAAACAGTTTCCACAAGCGGCTATGCTATCGAACCCATTTACTGGGACGGCACCAGCCGCGGCGGCGAGAAGCTGGCGGCGGGCATGTACATATATCGCATGCGCGTCGGCAACTTCAAAGGCCAGTTTACCGAACGGGTGCAAAAACTCATTATTACAGACTAATCCCGACGGTTTCTGGTCGATAACATAAAACAATATTAAAAATGAATGACCGTTTACCTTCATTATTTCAACAAAAAGTAAATCCGATCTTTATGATTAAAAAAACCCTTGTAGTCGTTACTGCATGTTTGATGCTGACAAACCTGGCCTGGTCGCAGGGTAATGAGAAACCCAACTATCTCGGGCAAACCAACACCATCACTACGGCAGTGCCATTTCTGCTGATAGCCTCCGATGCCCGTTCGGGTGCCATGGGCGATGTTGGTGCTGCCACCACGCCCGATGCCGCCTCCATGCACTGGAATCCTGCCAAATACGCTTTTATCGAATCCAAAGCCGGCTTCTCGGCATCGTACAGCCCGTGGCTGCGTGCATTGGTCAGCGACATCAACCTGGCCTATGTGTCAGGCTTTTATCGTATCGACGACAAGCAAACGGTTGCGGCTTCGTTGCTTTATTTTACTTTGGGTGATATTCAATTTACCAACATCGAAGGTGGACTCATTGGCAACTACCGGCCCAACGAGTTTTCGGTGGATGCTACCTACAGCCGTAAATTCTCCGAAACCTGGTCAGGAGCCGTCGCCGCTCGCTACATCCACTCTAACCTTACACAGGGCGTGAGTGTTTCAGGACAGGCTACCAAGCCCGGACAGTCAGTGGCAGCCGACATTGCGGTGTATCATCAGCGCGAACTCGACTGGAGCAACTTTGAATATGCCGAATTTGCTTTGGGTATTAATATTTCCAATATCGGATCTAAAATTTCATACTCTGATGCTACCACCCAAAAAGATTTTATTCCTACCAACCTGCGTATCGGGCCGCGCCTGACACTCGACCTGGACGATTATAATCGGTTGTCCTTTATGCTTGATGTAAACAAGCTGTTGGTACCCACCCCGCCAGATTATTTCCCTGACTCGACCAATGCTGAAGGATTTCCGGTAATCCGAGGCGGTATGAATCCGGATGTAGGCCCTATCGAAGGTGTATTCCAGTCGTGGTACGATGCGCCCGGCGGCTTCGAGGAAGAGTTGCGTGAATTTTATTTCGCCACAGGCGTCGAATACTGGTACAACAAGGTTTTCGCTGTTCGTGGTGGTTTC
The DNA here is from genome assembly GCA_035647615.1 of Bacteroidales bacterium. Taxonomy (NCBI): domain Bacteria; kingdom Pseudomonadati; phylum Bacteroidota; class Bacteroidia; order Bacteroidales; species Bacteroidales bacterium. Next base: position 57,213 of record DASRND010000029.1, read on the forward strand.
TTTTATGAAAATAAAAACAAAGGAAATCGTAAATATTTCACTCTGGGAGCAGGGCTCAAGTACAATGTGTTTGGATTGGATTTCTCTTATTTGATTCCGTTGGAGCAACAAAACCCATTGGAAAACACATTGCGTTTTACCCTTAGCTTCGACTTTGCTGATTTTTAGTAGCAAAGATTCCCTTTAGTAAGTGTTAAATTTATAGAACTATGACCGGGAGAAAATCATTTCTCCCGGTTTTTTTATGTCCCAACTTCCCCACATTGAAGCCTGAAAATGGGAATTCCAAAATCCTAATAAACTTCAATCCCGACAACCCGACAAATTCTCCCTTTCCTAAATCAGATTTTAAAATTACTTTCGTGAATTAAAAAGCAGTCTATGGATTTTCGGATAGGTTTTGGATATGATGTACATCAGCTTGCCGAAGGACGGCGGCTGATGATTGGTGGTGTACACATCCCGCACCACAGCGGATCGTTGGGACATTCTGATGGCGATGTGCTGATACATGCTATTTGTGATGCGTTGCTGGGCGCTGCCAACCTACGCGACATCGGTTTTCATTTTTCCGATAAGGATGCCGCTTTCAAAGACATCGATAGCACGCTGCTGCTAAAGTACGTGGTGGCGATGCTGGCCGACAATGGTTTTGCCATTGGCAATATTGATGCTACGGTAGTTTTGCAGAAACCACGCTTGTCGCCCTACATTCCGCAGATGCAGCAGGCACTTGCCGCGGCAGCCAATGTTTCTTTGGATCGAATTTCTGTGAAAGCTTCCACCACCGAGCGAATGGGCTTCGAAGGCCGCGAAGAAGGACTGAGTGCTTATGCGGTGGCGCTTGTGTTTAAAAAGTAAAATGCTCAAGAGGCCAGTCTGTTTTGCATTTTTCTGTGGCACATTTCTGGCTACTTTCAGGCACTCATTTTTTATTTATTAAAAAAGAAAAAACAATGAAATACAAGAAGGTAATGATAATGTTTCGTGGAGCGCTGTTGATACTGATTGCTATGTTATGTCTGCATCCGGCATCTCTGATGGCACAGCAGCAAAATAGCGAAACCAAAGCTGAACGAAAAGAGCGTCAGAAGTCCGAACAAAACCAGCATTATCTCGAGGCGCGACAAGCCATTCTGGATTCGGCTTTTGTTGTACGTGCCGAAAGCCTTCAGTTTCGTGATGGCGTGATGTATTTGCCCGTACAAAGCAGCATTAACTTTCTGAAGGTAGAGGGCAAAATGGCCACGATGCAGGTAAGCAGTGATTTTTTGCGCACCGCCAGTCCCAACAATCTGGGCGGAATTACGCTAAAAGGCTTTTTGGCCAACGTGAAGATCAACGAGAGCACGAAGAAACAGCAACTGTTTATGACCTTTACGCTTCAGGGTGCAATAGGTACCGCGCGAATTTCTATCACCCTCAATGGCAACGATATGGCCGTGATAGATGTGGATGGTGTCTTTAGCGGGCGTGCATTTATAATGCGCGGGCCTGTGAAACTGCCACAGGAAGTCCCGGTTTACGAAGGCGCCGAGTTTTAAGGTGAGTTTGTAATGATAGAAATTCCGAAAGGGAAAAGATAGACAATTTCAAATCCAAAAAAAGAGAAGAAATTTGGGTTTTGAGATTTATTAGTCATTTGAATATTGTTGTCTGGAGCTTCCATCAAGAAAATCTTCAGCTTTACGAATAGCCCCAATAAGTCGTGTTAACAATTGTTTGCAGTCCTGTTGCGAAAGAACTTGTTCCGGTTTTACAGCATTGGTTTTATGGTATTTTTGTGGACATGTTCGATTGGCTATCAAAACTTTATCTTCATTTCGCTTTTCTTGCTGCATTCGTGCTTTGCACCGCTTTCGTTTCTGCACAAGGATTTCAGCGCTACCTGGTGCCCGAAGAAGTTATTGATTATCCGCAGCGGCTTCAGGTGCTGTGGGCCAACGATTTTTTTTTCCTTACCGACCGCTACTACACCAATGGAGTTGAAATAGAATATCATCGTCAGCAATTAGGCAATTCAGTATTGTCCAGGTTGTTATTTGATCCGTTGGTGGATTCCAAACCCATTTACAGTCTGGTGCTAAAGCACGAGATATATACGCCTCGCAATGTGCTGGGCGATCCGTCGTTCAACGACCGCCCCTATGCCGGCGTATTGCTGCTGGGCTTCAAAGGAGCTTTTTACGATGTCGACCACCAGTATGTGCTGAGTTCTACCATACAGGCTGGCTTGTTGGGACGCTGGGCCGGTGGACAATTTGTGCAAAACGGAATCCATTTCTTGCTGCCAGCTTCCGAGCCAATCCCGGGATGGGACTTCCAGATACATCAGGATGTGCTGTTGAGTTACCTGGTGGATTATCAAAAACTTCTGCTTGATCGTGGAGATTTTCAAATTGACGCTTTGGCCGCTACCAGTCTGGGACTTCCTCTTACCGACTTTTCGGGTGGCATAAGGCTACGTTATGGAAAGGGCGTAACTTTCTTTACACCGCAGCATCTGTTGTCTGTCGAAGGGATGCAGTACAACTTTTTTGCTGAAGCCTCCGCACGTTATGTGGTGTACGACGCCACACTGCAAGGCGGCGTATTCAATCGTGGGAGTCCGCATACCATTGAAATAATCAATCCCCTTTTGGCGCAAGTGAAAGCCGGCGCATCTTTTCGTTACCATAAGGTAATTACAGAAATTGGTGGACAATGGGTTTCATCTAAATTTGAAAACGCTCTTTCGCATAAGTGGGGCTATTTTGTTATTGGGTTTCTGTTTTAAAATGATTTGGTAAGCAATAAATCATTTCTGCTGCTGGTTTGTTAGGGAGCATTCAGTAGCCGATTTGGCTTATTAAAACGATATTAACGGTTCTGATACATTGATTATGAAAAAACTTGTCGTACTCCTCTTTATAGCACTATCCCTCAATTTGCCGGCGATTGGTCAGCAAAACGATTCGGTGCGGGTGAATCCTTACTCGCGACTGCAAAAAGAAAAATCTGACTTTGCCAGCCGTTTATACTTTGGTGGCAGCTTTGTGCTTAGCCTGGGCAGTTACACCAGCATCGGCATCTGGCCTTTGATTGGCTACAAAGCCACACCCAAATTGTCGGTTGGTTTGCAACCAGGTTACGAATATTTAAAATACGACAGCTATTATGGTGGCTCCTACGAAACCAGCAACTATGGGGGCAGAGCTTTTGCCCGCTATCGCATCATTCCGCAGGTGTATGCGCATGCCGAATATGCCGCCATCAATTACGAAATCGAAAAAAAGATGCCCTCGGGTCAGTATGAAGGTACGCGCAAGTGGGTGCCTTTTCTGTTTCTGGGCGGAGGCCTCTCGCAACAGATCGGCGGAAACATTTATGCCTATATCCAGGTGCTCTTCGATGTGCTCAACGACGAGAACTCCCCTTACCGAAGCGGCGCTCCCTTCTGGAGTGTGGGCATCGTTGCCGGTTTTTAGTTAGTAATATTCCAACAATAATTTTTTGAATTCAGCTGATGAAAATGAATGGATTGTTAAAAGGTTCGCTGATTCTGTTTGCCTTTTTGCTTGTCGTAAATGTGCAAAGTCAGCCAATGGCAGATCAGATGTCGGAAAACTACCGCAAAGCTTACCAGGTCGGCACCCGCTCTGCTGACGGAAACCCTGGTCCCAATTATTGGATAAACCATGCCAGCTACGATATCGATGTGGAGGTAACGCCCGCCACAGGTTTGATAAGCGGCAAAGCCACCATCCTTTACACCAACAACAGCCCCGATACTCTGCAAGAACTGGTTTTCAGGCTTTATCAGGATATTTATAAAAAAGGAAATGCCCGCCAGTTTGTTCTCGCAACGTCCGATTTAACTGATGGAGTTCAGGTCACTTCTTTGGCTGTCGACGGCCAAACCCTTGATACCAAAGGCAACAAGGTATCGCGTTCGGCCACTAATATGACAGTACAACTCCAGAAGCCTTTGTTTGCAAACCAAACAGCGGAGGTGAAGATAGAGTGGAATTTCGTGATGCCGCAACAACATTTTATACGAATCGGACAATACCGTCCGGAGCATTTGTTTGCCGGTTATTGGTATCCGCAAACAGCGGTTTACGACGACATCGATGGCTGGGACAGACATGAGTATCAGGGCATGGTTGAGTTTTATAATGATCATAACGATTTTAGTGTAAATATTACGGTGCCCGGCGGGTTTGCATCATGGGCTACCGGCGTGCTGCAAAATCCTGCAGAAGTACTGGGTGATGAAAAAGCCCGATTGCTCGAAAAGGCTGCCGACAGTGATGCTGTTTATCATATTATCGAAGCTTCCGATTATAATGAGTTGGATCAATTACAACCCGGAGGCCCCCACACCTGGAAATTTAAAGCTGATCTGGTGCCCGACTTTGCTTTTGCGGTAAGCAGCATAGCCGTGTGGGATGCCACGAGCGCAGTGGTGGATTTAGCTTCCGGCCGGCGCGTGCTTATCTCGGCGGTCTATCCTCCCGGACTGACGCACTACGAAAAGGTGGCAGACATAACGCGCGAAGCGGTGCAATACATGTCGTTCGAATGGCCGGGCGTACCTTTTCCTTATCCGCGGACTACAGTTTTTGCGAGCGGCCTGAAAACAGGCGGCATGGAGTTCCCGATGATCGCCAATGATGGTGCTCCCGACGACCTGGCCGACTTGCAGGGACTCACATTCCATGAGGTTTTTCACAACTATTTCCCTTTTTCCATGGGCACCAACGAACGAAAGTATGCCTTTATGGACGAAGGCTGGGCGCACTATTTCCCCACAGGATTTCTGGCGCAAGTCTCGCCCGGATATGTTTATTTGCAGAATTCAATCCGCAGCTATGCTGCTTTCGCAGGAAGTGAAAACGAACTACCACCCATCATTCCCACCTATATCTTAAACGACTACGCGAGTCAGCGAATGGCCGCTTATCAGCGTCCGGCGGTGGCTTATCATCTGCTGCGCCAGGAACTTGGCGATGAAGTTTTTGGTAGCGCTTTGCGCGAATATGTGCGGCGCTGGCGGGGTAAACATCCTATGCCTTACGACTTTTTTGCTACCTTCGATCAGGTGAGCGGTGAATCGCTGGAGTGGTTCTGGCGCCCCTGGTTTTTTGAACATGGTCGCCCCGACCTGGCCGTGAAGCCTCCCGACGATGGCAACATCATCCGAATCCAGCGCCTGGGAATTATGCCAGTTCCTGTTTATCTCCAAATAGATTTTACCGATGGTACCAGCACGGTGATAGAGGAAAAGGCAAGCGTTTGGAAAGAGGGAATGCGTGATTTGGAAATAGTGGTGCCGGCACAAAAAACAATCGAAAAACTTGAATTGGGAAACGAATGGATTCCCGACAGCAACCCCGCCAACAACAAGTGGCAGCGGCGTTTATGATTTTTAATAACAAACTTTTATGGCGACGGCTTGTTTATCGATTATAAACTAAGCGACCATGAAAAAACAACCAGACGACCTTTTCAGGAAACTTTTCGCATCAAACCTTATCAAAAGTGATAACTCGCAAACGAGTCAAAACCAGCCTTTGATTCGTGACGAGGCCTTTAAAAAAGATTTTGAGATATGGAAGCACTCGCCGGAAGCTAAGGCCTTGCACAAGCAGTTGCTGGAAAGCTATCTGGCACGAAGTACGCATGCGTCAACTACTCAAATTGCGATTTACACTGCCCCAGGCGCCATTGGGCTAACCATAAAAATGCCGGAAGATACGGATGTAAAAATCTATCGTTTTTTGCTCGACTTTCTGCGCGAGCAGCTGATGACACTGCAATACAGCCTGTACAGCTCTACAATCGAAGAGAAGGCGGGAGCAGAAGGTGTTCAGCATTTTTGCGAAAGGCATTATCTGAAACCCAACATCCTAAACGAGAAATACCCGATCGATCAGCTATACGGCAGCATCATGCTGGAGCTGGAACTGGAAGATGACGGGGTAAAATATCTGAAGGTAATGAGCACCTACCATACCGGCTATAATTACAAGCCGCCACAGGGATTTGATGCGCTGGTGCAATATCTGTTTTCCGACAAGCGATCGGATAAAGGAGAGTAATTATTTTTTGTTTGTGATGTTGCATCAACAAAAACCCACAGAACAAATTCCAAATGACAAATAAATTCCAAAAATCAATATTCAAACATTCGAAACAGTTTTGGTTATTGGATTTTTAATATTGGAATTTATTCGGGATTTGTTTTATTATCATTTGGGATTTGATAGTCAAGCACATCAAAATCAATGACCTTGATTTGCCAACGGCCATCCATAGGAATCTTACGATAAAAAAACGGTTTCAATAAAAAACTTGCTACCATCATCGACACACCGATAATTGCGGTGGTTTGGTCTATCAGCGGATATTCGTTGTGGATGATTCCGTTTGCACCAGTGATGGCCATGTACACCAACCCTCCACCAAAAAGCGCTTTCCGCGAAAATTTATAGATAAATCCGCGAAAGCGATACATTTTTTTTATTTGTTGTAACGGTATGATGAGCGTGTTGTCGATGGTTAGCGTGCTGTCGGTAAGGTGGGTGATGGTGCCTTTGATGCGCGTTTCGTTTACCAGCAATTCGATGTCGTTGTCCGGCGAATATTTGAAATTTTTGACCGTGCCGGTTTTTTCGACCACCAGGTATTGCTGTGCCTCTGTGGCAAACGGAATGAGGGAAAAGACAAATAGAAAAACCAACAAACGGATTTTCATGCTTTGAAATTGAAAGTAAAAGCAGCTAAAATAGATAAATCCGATGTGTCAAACATTTCTGAGTAAAAACAACTAACCCCGCACCTTTTGGCCGGGGTTAGTAAAATCTCGATAAATCCGTTTATGAGGATCTTGTATCCTCTCTACTTAAGTACAATTATAGCTTTGGGTTCGATGACGCGAAATACAAACGACTCAGTGATATAAAGCTGCACTTCATCCTGGGTATGCGATTCATAGCCTATTGATAAGTCCTGGCCAAGGGTGAGTTTGAAGTCGCCACCACGTGTCGAAATCATTGCACCTTCGGTAATGCACGGGCTGATGATGATTTTACCGCCCATCATGCGTTCGATATGTGAAAACAGCGGATAGCCTTTAACGTAAGTCATCAGCTCTTCCCATTTTGGTATGCCAAGCACCAGGTTGTAAGGCCCTTCGATGGAGGCTTTGGTAAAGTTGGCGATACTGCGGGCGATCACGTTGATGATGCCTTCGGGATTTTCGGGAAAAGCAATAGGCTGATGCTCGGATGATTTGAGCAATCCTTTGACCCCTGCTTCGGGCAAACCGTGATAAATGACATTTTCTTCAAAATCGGCCATTTTGCGTGCTGCCGCTTCCAGCGCGTCAAGGTCAGGATCTTCGGTGCCACGGCTTATGTTGTCGAGTTCCCATTGGTTGAGTTTAAATGAAACGCGCGATTCGATGAGCGGCATCACCTCAAAGGTTCCATAACGCACCTGGTCAGTGGGCTTTGGTTTTTTAAGGTTAAGGCGTCCGGTAGATACAGCCGAAAAATCCCATCCATGAGGCCCTTCCACATCTACAATCTTGCGTGCAGAGAGCAGGTTGCGCATCACATCGGCAGCCGTTTCGTTAATTTCTTTCCATGCGGCATCATTGATAGGTGCCAGCGATCTTCTTAAAATATCCATAATCTGCTTATTTTAAATTTCCTATTCCTAAATCTTCGTTGCCTTCTGTTTTTCCTTTTTCACCGTCAGTGGCACCTTCTTCTATTGCGGTGATTTCGCCAGTGGTAAAAAGATACGTCTTAAGCTCTTCGTCCCAGGCGGGCATGGTGCGCCGCAGATACTCAAGTGCCATACAGGCGTGTTCTATTTCTTCGTCGCGGTTGTGCTCCAGAATTTTCTTGAGCTGCTCATCCTTGGTGATATCTACGCGTTGTTGATACCACATCACTGCTTCCACTTCCTCGATGAGGCTGCGAAGGGCACGGGTGTAATCTCTGGTCAATTCGCTGAGTTCGTCAGCTGGTTCGTGATAATCGTTCATATTTGTTTTGTTTTAGATGATTAGGCAAATATACAAAATTCGGTCAAAAGCCGTTGTAGTTTCCACGTTAGGCTTATGCCAAATATTATAGTATTGCTTTGTGCTTAAAGGAATTGGAGAGTTTTATGAAGAATAAAGATTTAGAAAGTTTAACACTGCGACACACCGGATGGCGGGTTCATTATTTTTTAATCATGTTAATAATGGTTGTGATACTGATTGGCTGCCGGCAGCAAAACAACGCTGAGATTGCCGTGGTGTCAGGAAAGTTTCCGGAGGGCATCCGGGGCGAAATCCGGCTCAGCGAGCTGACACCAGAACAAGTCACGGGAGTGGATTCGGTAAGCATTGCTGCTGACGGAAACTTTCGGCTTGTTGCTCATCCCGTTGAAACGGGACTCTATATTTTGCAATTTGATGATGAAAACGAAAAAGTGGTGCTGCTGCTGGATAAAGGCGACACCTTATCATTTTCGGCAGACGGCAATGGATTTTATAAAATTACGGGCAACGAAGATTCCCGATTGCTGATGCAATATGCCAACACGTCGCGGCAGTTGCGTCTTACACTCGACTCGTTGGGAAGCATCGTATTGGAAAGCCGCAGCCAGGAAGATTTTGTGACCATAAAAACTGCTGCCGACCAGTTTGTTGATAGTTCTCTTGTTGCCCATCGCAAATTTGTTCAGCATCTTATTTTGCAACATCCTTCCTCACTGGCATCGGTGCTGCTGGTGAATACATATTTCTCGGGAAACCCGCTTTTTCCTGTCGATTCATTTCCTGAACTCTACCGCATCATTGCCGACAGCACCGGCGCGCACTATCCCGGAAATACCCACGTAACGCATCATAAAAACAGGGTGGAGCGCGCTATGCAACAACGTGAACAGGAGCGTCAACTGGCAGACCGGCTGCTGCCTGGCCGGAAGTTACCTGCCGTTACTCTGCCCGATGAAAACGGAAATCCAACAGCGGTTTCCTCATTCAACGGGCAACCATTGATCCTGTTTTTGTGGGCTTCCTGGTCGCCCGAAAGCCGCGCTGCTATCCAGCAGCTAAAAGCGCTTAGCACCAATATTCCCATACTTGCTCTCTCTTTCGACAGCGACACTAAAATCTGGAAGGCCGCGGTGAAGATCGAAAACACCACCTGGACGCATGTGAACGATCCCGAAGGAATGTCGGGGGCGGCGGCAAAGCTATTTGGCGCAAGCCGGCATCTCCCTTATTTCATCCTGGCCGACAGCAGCGGAACGATCGTTGCTTCTACCGCGAAGTTTCGTGAATTGACCGAAGTGTTAGGCAGGCTGGAGTAATCATTTCTCAGTCCTCAGTCCTCAGTCCTCAGTCCTCAGTTCTCAGTGCTCAGTTCTCAGTTCTCAGTTCTCAGTTCTCAGAAAAATTAAAAAGTCTTATTCCTACGTTCAGCTTAGGTTTAGCCTGCTTTTTCTAAACATTGAAACAGGCTAGCCTGTAAAAATAGACCGGACGAGGATAATTTGATTTCGTTTTGTTCGTCACAAGTTTTATTAGATTTGTGGTGCTTTTTCAAAAAACAGATCCTGATAAACCTGACGATAATGAAAAAATCTATTCTTATCATCATCCTTTTATTTTTACTTCTAGGCGAAACCGCCCGGGCGCAAAATACATCTGTCTACATTTCCCAGCTCACTGCCTGCCCCGGAGCCAATGTAGCTGTGGGTGTGAATACTACTAATCTTTTCGATGTAGGAGCCATTACGCTTTTTATAGCTTATGATACTTCGGCAGTGGAATATGTAACGGTGAGCAACGTGCATCCGCAATTGGGCGGATTGCTTTACAATCATTTGCTGGTGCCCCAGCCCATGGTGGCGGTGAGTTGGGCGGGTGTGGCCGGCGCCAGCATTGCTGCAGGAAAACTTTTTGATATTCAATATCATTACAAAGATGGGCAAGGTGCTTTTACGTTTCTTCCCAACTGCGAAGTTGCCACCACCCAACTGGAAGTGCTGGAGGTAGCGTATTCCGGCGGTACCATTCAGCCATCCATTGTTATTCTTAGTCAACCCGACGACCAGGCGGTTTATGAAGGCGAGCCTGCCGGATTTACTATCGGGAGCGGCTCTGCCGTCGCTTATCAGTGGCAGCGTAGCACCGACCAGGGAACTACTTTTATTGATATTGGAGAATTAGCAAATTATTTGGGTACAGATACCGAAACATTGGAGATAGCTACGGCTAATCTTTCGATGACTGGAAATCTGTTTCGGTGCAGGCTCACCGGCGGCGGGTGCACGGTTTATAGCCGTGAGGCGCTGCTGGAAGTTCAGGCGCTGAGGGTTCAAACTTTTCAGTTTACGGCAGGATGGAACACTTTTTCGTTGGCGATCCAACCCCCTTCATTATATGTTGGTGATGTGTTTGGTGATTTGGGCAACCAACTCATTTTTCTTTCGGATGGTGAGGAAGTTTATTATCCTGCCGGCGGCATCAATACGCTGGTACAAATTGATCCTTCAGCAGGCTATTTTTTAAAGAGTTCAGAAAATGCCACATTGAATGTGGCGGGCGTGCCCACCGAACCACCAGTGATTTCCATCGCAGCCGGATGGAACCTTTTGCCCGTGCTAGCGCAATGCGATGTTGTTATTGGTGCAATGCCTGCCGATGTGCTATCAAAAATTGATGCCATTGTGGAAATTGCCGGTGTAAGCGTATTCTGGCCTTCAAAAAGCATTTTTACGCTAAGCGTTTTGCAAAGCACCAGGATGTATCGCCTGAAGGCAAATGAAGATTTCGAGTGGGAGTTTCCGACATGCAATCCCTGATCGGGCAGATGAGGTCCCCCTTTTTAATATCTGCGTTTAATGCAATATTTTAATGCTTTTCAGAAAAGCATCCTGTAAACTCTTTCGATGTCATCCGACAACTGGCTCACCGATATGTATTTGCTGTAACGGCGAAACTCGCGGCCTTCGAAGAAAACGACGATGGCCGGATTGGCAAACACGCCATAATGCGCAGAAATGTCGGGATGAAATTCGCTGTTGACGAAAATCAGCGACATTTGAGGAAACTCCTGTTCCGTCATTTCCTGAATTTTTGGCCGCAGACTCACGCAGGGCGCGCAGCGATCGCTGTAGAAATAAAGGATACAGGCAGCAGCATGCTGCACCTGGTCGATGAGTGTGGGAAGGTGGTGTAATTCGTTTTCCATTCTGGCAGGTTTTTATAATGCGGCGCAAAAGTACGAATGTGTTCTCATATTTCTATCCCCGTTTCAATAGCTTCATTGTTCTAATCCTTGTTCTTTATTAATAACCAAACCAAAATACGGTTTACAAAAAAGCTAACATTTGCTAATGATCAGATAGCGAATGCCCCGGATGATACCAGTCTAAAATACGAGGGCAGGCACCTGCAATATATTATTTTTGCAACATTCAATTTAAAAGCATCGCTCATGCAAAAAGATCTATCCAAAATATTCGGCCGCAACTACGTTTTTAATGATACGCCTTTTAATACCCTGATGCGAAAGCGTATCTATCACGTGTTGCTCATTGCCAGCAATTACGATACTTTTATTCTTGAAGACGATGGGCGTATCGATGAGCAGATTTTCGACGAATATGTGTCGCTCAACCTTCGTTATCCGCCTCAGTTTTTACAGGCGGGAAGCAAAGCAGAAGCCTTACGGATGCTGGAGGAAGAAAAAATCGATCTGATCATCTTTATGCTTAGTGCCTTCGATGAGGAATCTTTCGAAGAGATCAAAGCCAAATACGACGACATTCCCGTGGTGCTGCTCACGCCCTTCTCGCGCGAAATATCTCTGAAACTCGACAGCGGCAAGCTCGCCCGACTCGACTACGTTTTTACCTGGCTGGGTAATGCCGACATACTATTGGCTATCATCAAACTGATAGAAGATAAGATGAATCTGGATGTAGATGTTTTGCAGGTGGGTGTGCAGGTGATCATTCTGGTGGAAGATAACGTGCGTTTTTATTCGTCATACCTGCCCAATATTTATAAAATCATCTTTAAACAGAGTAAGTCTTTTATGACCGAGGCGCTCAACGATCATCAGAAGATGCTGCGGATGCGCGGACGCCCGAAGATTTTGCTTGCTACTACCTACGAAGAAGCCGAAGATGTTTATCTTAAATACAAAAATAATCTGCTGGGCATCATATCCGATATGAGCTACAAACGCAACGGGATACAGGATAAAATGGCCGGCCTGCGCTTTTGTAAAATGGTTAAGGACAACGATAAGTTTATGCCGGTGTTGCTGCAGTCGTCCGATCAGTCTGTGCAAGAGATAGCCAGCGAAATTAATGTAGGATTTATTAATAAAAACGCCAAAAACCTCAGCCACCAGCTCCGTGATTTTATCACCCAATATTTTGCTTTTGGTGATTTTGTTTTTGAAGATCCCGATACGGGGCAGGAGCTGATGCGCGCCACCGACCTGAAAAATCTTCAGGAGATCCTGTATCAAATTCCCGACAATTCTTTTTTGTATCACATCAGCCGCAACCACATCTCCAAATGGCTGCGCGCCAGGGCACTGTTTTCATTGGCTGATCTTTTCAAAGAAATACATCCCGACGATTTCGATAGTCTCATCGAAACACGCCGCTTCCTCTACGAGGCCATTGCCAAGTTTAGGATGTACAAAGGGCGCGGCGTGATTGCCGAATTCAGACGCGACCAATTCGACGAGTACCTCACCTTTACGCGTATCGGCGAAGGCTCGCTGGGTGGCAAAGCCCGCGGGTTGGCCTTCCTGGATTTGATGATAAAGCGAAACCACCTCATCGACCGGTTTCCCAATATCATCATCAACATACCGCACACAGTAGTTCTGGGCACCGACATTTTTGACGAATTTATGGAGGAAAACCATCTCTACGATATTACCATGTCCGGTAGCAGCGACGAGCAAATCCTGCACGCCTTCACCGAGGCACATCTGCCTTTCAGAATACACGAAAGTTTATACGCATTTATCTCTATCACACACAATCCCATCGCCATCCGCTCCTCGAGTTTGCTCGAAGATTCGCATTACCAGCCGTTTGCCGGAATATATTCCACCTACATGATCCCCAATATGGCCGATGACGAACGGCTGATGTTCGAAAACCTAAGTCTGGCTATCAAGAGCGTTTATGCTTCGACTTATTTCAAAGATAGCCGTGCATACATGTCGGCCACCCTCAACGTTATCGACGAGGAAAAGATGGGCATTGTGTTGCAGGAGGTCTGCGGATCGCGCTACGGCGACAGGTTTTATCCAACCATTTCCGGTGTGGCACGGTCGATCAATTTCTATCCTATCGATCCCGAGCTGCCTAACGAAGGTGTCGCCAATGTGGCTTTCGGGCTGGGGAAATATATTGTCGACGGAGGAAATACGCTGCGCTTCTCGCCGGTGTATCCTAAAAAGTTGCTCCAGCTCTCCAATACCAATATGGCCATCAGCGAAACGCAACACACCTTTTATGCCCTCGACATGAACCTCCACAACTTCAAGGTTAGCACTGACGACGGTATTAATCTTTTGCACCTTCCGGTAAAAGATGCCGAAGCCGACAAATCGCTCAATTTGGTAGCCTCAACCCACGATTATCAAAATAACATGATTCGTGATGGTGTGAATTACACCGGACAGAAAATTATCACCTTCGCCCACATTCTAAAGCATGGCATGTTCCCGTTGGCCGAAATCCTGAAGACAGTGCTCGAAGTGGGTCACCGAGAAATGAACCGCGGCATCGAGATAGAATTTGCTGTTGATCTTAATGTTCCCAACGACCAGCCGGTATTTTTTAATCTTTTACAGATACGTCCCATCGTCGACAGCAATGAGACGATCGAAGAACGTCTTACGGAAATTCCTGAGGAAGAAACCATTCTCATCTCTGCCAATGCTTTGGGCAATGGAATCATCAAAAACATTCATGATTTTGTGTATGTAAAACCCGAAAGTTTTGATGCGGCACGCACCCGCGAGATTGCTGAAACGGTGGCGCGCATCAACGATAAGTTCATTGCCGAAGATCAAAACTATATCCTGGTGGGTCCTGGGCGTTGGGGTTCTACCGATCCGTGGCTGGGCATTCCCGTAAAATGGGCACAGATTTCTGCCGCCCGCCTCATTGTCGAGTCGGGGCTAAAAAACTATCACATCGATCCCAGCCAGGGAACACATTTTTTTCAAAATCTCACCTCTTTCCGTGTGGGATATTTCACCATTAATACTTTCGTAAACGAAGGCTTTTACGACCTTGAATATCTGCGCAGGCACGAAGCCGTTTATGAAGATGAATTTATCCGGCACATTCGTTTCCACAAGCCGGTGGTTATCAAAATTGATGGCAAAAAGAAAATCGGGGTGGTAATGAAGATGTAAGTTGGAAATTCCAAATTGCAAAAAACAAATTCCAAATAAATCCCAATATTAAAATCAAATAAACTCCTTTTGTAGCATGGCACCCACTTTTTTATCAATTGGAAAGGTGAGCTCATCAATAGATAACTGCTGCAATGGTACCCACCGGAAAGTCTGCGCGCCATCCACCGGAATAAATTCGAATCGACGGGTGGCAATTTTGAAGGCACTATGATCGACGATATCAATGAGATAATAAATGCTGATGAGCTGCTGCGGAGGATCGATCAGACGCGATATCTGAAAGAAATCGGTGGTGTAGTAATGACGGATGATTTTTATTTCGGTGCCAAGCTCCTCGCAACATTCACGCCGAAGGCAATCCAGTGTACCTTCGCCGGGTTCCAGGCCGCCACCCGGAAATTTGGTCATCAGCATCCCCAGCCGATATTCGTCGGTGAGCAGCACTTTTTTATCCGCCGAAAGCGCCAAACCATAAACCCGCACATTGAATTTTTGAACTTTTTTCTCTTCCATATAGGGAAAGTCTTACTTTAGTGACCTCATTTAGCTGAGTTTTTCTGAATGACAGGCAAAAAAAACCGATACAAACCTAATATTTTAATGGGATGAAAAAGATTATTTACGCCATTACATTGACGATCATTATGCTGGCGGCAGCGTGTTCGCGCACCAGCGAAGATTACACACCGAGCGACCCGCAGCAATTCACCGGCTACATCAGCAGCTATACTTCGGGAGTTATTTCGGCCCATGCGCCTGTGGTTATCAAACTTAGTAAAGCTGTGGCTGCCTATGAACCCGGCACGCGTCTGCCCGAAAAGACGCTCAGTTTTACTCCGTCCATTTCTGGTCATGCCTACCTTACCGATGCCTACACCATCGAATATCGACCTGTTGGCTTATTGGAACATGGCGAGCGATACACAGGCGTTTTTAAACTCGATAGGGTGCTCGACACTATCGGTGTGTCGGCAAATTTTGTTTTCGATTTTATGGTCATCGCACAGGACTTCAATGTTTTTCCGGGACGACTTATGGAAGCACGGAGCAATGAGGAAAAGCGCAAAGATTACGAGGGTCTGATGATCACTGCCGACGACATGCGTGTGGAAGATGCACAAAAAATATTATCCATTTCTTCGCCTGAGGACGGCTTAAAGCTGGAAATCATTCCGGAAAGTCCGCGCCAGTTTAATTATGCCATTCGCAACATACCGCGACGCGACAAGGCTTACGCCATTCATCTGCAATGGAACGGCGAAGAAATTGGTTTTGCCAAACAGGGTAGTTTGGATATTCACATTCCGTCGGTTAACGAGTTCACTTTGCTCAATGTCGCCGTTAGCCAGGACGACAAAGATCAGTTTATCAGGCTTACCTTTTCCGATCCTGTTGATCCGCTACAAAATCTCACCGGGCTGGTGCAGATAAAACAACACGATAAAAACCTGCGCATCCAACGTCAGGGTTCCGACCTGCTGGTATATCCGCAACAGCGTATCAATGGCGAAGCCACGCTTGTACTGGATGCTGCTTTGCGGAATGCTTCGGGCAACGCTCTGGGCAGTCGCCAGGAACTGGTGGTAGCACTCTCGGCGCTCAAGCCGCAGGTGGAGATAGCCGGCAAAGGCAATATCATGCCCGACAGCCGCAACCTGATGCTCTCCTTCCGCAGCGTGAGCCTGCGCGCGGTGGACGTTACCGTTTATAAAATCTATTCGGACAACGTGATGCAGTTTTTTCAAAATGAAGGTTATAATACATCCTACAACCTGCGTGAGGTAAGCCGTCCGGTGTATCGTAAAATGGTACGCCTTGACAAAAATCCAGAAATCGATCTGTTGCAATGGAATGCTTTTTCCATCGATCTTACCGACATGATCAACCGTGATCCGGCAGCCATCTACAGCTTAAAAATTTCTTTCCGAAAAGAATATGCACTCTTCAACTGTGGCACCGACGACGAAGATGAATTGAAGAAATTTGAAAATCTGCCGCTTTATAACGAAGGTGAAGCATTCTGGTGGGATGGTGGCGACAGTTACTACTACGAGTTTCCCGAAAATTACCGATGGGCGCAGCGCGACGATCCCTGCACGGATTCGTATTATGTTCCCGAGCGATTCCCACGGCGCAACCTGCTGTCGGGCAACCTGGGCATCATTGCCAAAAGCTCCGACAACAAAAAGTTTACGGTGGCTGTCACCAACCTTTTGACCACTGCCCCGGAAGGTGCTGCCACAGTCGATTTTTATAATTTTCAGAAACAGCATATCGGCAACATCGCAACCAACAGCGAGGGCCTGGCACGCATCACACTTGAGCAGGTGCCTTATCTCATCCGCGCTAGCAAGGGAGGGCAGCAAGCCTGGCTCAAAGTGGATGACGGCAGCTCGCTCTCGATGAGCACTTTTGATGTATCAGGACAACAGGTGAGCGGTGGAATAAAAGGGATGATGTATGGCGAACGCGGTGTTTGGCGTCCGGGCGACACGCTCTTTCTTGCTTTTGTAATGGACGACATCTCCGCCAATCTGCCTTATAATCATCCGGTGGTGATGGAGCTTTACAATCCGCGCGGCCAGCTCTCGGCACGCGAGGTAAAGACCGAAGGTGTGAATGGATTTTATGTTTTTAAACCCACAACCAACTCCCAGGATCCCACCGGTAGTTGGCGTGCGCGTATTATTGTGGGTGGCGCCACTTTCGAGAAATCCATCCGCATCGAAACCATCAAACCCAACCGGCTGAAAATGGATTTATCTTTCGGAAGGAAAATCCTCTCTCAAAATCAATCTGTAACGCTCAAGGTTGCCTGGCTGCATGGTGCCGTGGCAGCCAACCTCGAAGCCTCCGTAAATCTTCGCCTGAGAGATTTCAAACACACCTTTGATAAATTTGAAGATTACAACTTTACCGATCCCGCCAAAACGTATGGCGGTTTTGAAGAGACGATATTTACAGGAACGCTCGATGGCAAAGGAAATACCTCTTTCCCACTCGACATCCAGACCAATGACCAGGCGCCCGGCATGCTGCAGGCTGTCTTTACCACCCGCGTAACCGAAACCGGCGGCGACCAAAGCACGGATGTAACGACGATGCCTTTTGCGCCTTATCCGCAGTTTGTAGGAATCAAAATTCCCTACGACAGCCAGTACAAAAATATGCTCACCACCGGAACCAAACATGAGATAAAGATAGCTACTGTAGATAAAAATGGCGCTCCTGTTTCAGCTACCGGAATCCGGCTAAAGATTTTCAGGGTGTCGTGGAACTGGTGGTGGAGTGCACAAAATGATAATCTTGCACGATGGGCACAAGGCGAAGACGCCAATCTTGTCGAGCAATTTGTCTTTTCCACAAACAACGGCACAGCCACCGTACCGCTCACTATTGCCGACGACGACTGGGGTCGTTACTACCTGCAGCTGGTAGATACCCGCTATGGCCACACTGCCGGCACCACGGTTTACTTCGACTGGGCAAACGAAGAACAGCGCGCCAATCGTGGCAACCCTGCCGGAGCAACCTTGATCGACATCACCACCGACAAAACTACCTACCAGCCCGGCGATATGGTAAAAGTAACTTTTGCCTCTGCCGAAAACAGTTCAGCATTGCTCAGCCTCGAAAATGGCTCCAATGTACTCGACTATTGGTGGGTAAATTGTAAACCCGGTGAAACGAAGACGGAATTTGCCGTCAAGGCAGATATGGCTCCCAACGCTTATCTGTACGTCACATTGCTGCAGCCACACGCACAAACCATCAACGACAGGCCAATCCGAATGTATGGCGTAGTTCCAATCATGGTGGAAGTTCCCGAGTCGCGGCTGAACCCGAAAGTGGAAGCCCCAGAAAAGGTGCGTCCCGATGCTGTTTATAACATTAAAGTCTCAGAAAAGAATGGAAAAGCCATGACTTACACGCTTGCTGTGGTGGACGAAGGATTGCTAGGGCTTACGCGTTTTGCTACGCCCGACCTGTGGCAGCATTTTTATGCCCGCGAAGCGTTGGGTGTCAAAACATGGGATCTTTATGATGAGGTGCTTGGCGCTTATGGCGGTAGGTTGCAAAAAGTGCTTGCCATCGGTGGCGACCAGTCGGCGCTGCGATATGGCGAGCAGAAAGCCAACCGCTTCAAACCGGTGGTGACGTTTCTGGGGCCTTTTGAGCTGGCACGCAAAAAAACCGCTGTGCATCAACTGCACATGCCCAATTACGTGGGCGCCGTTCGTGTGATGGTAATAGCTGCCAACAATGGCGCTTATGGATCGGCTGAAGCCGAAATAGCTGTAAAGCAGCCGGTGATGATTCTTCCCACAGCGCCACGTGTCATTGGTCCGGGCGAAACCTTCGATCTGCCGGTAACGGTGTTTGCCATGAACGATGAAATACGCACCGTAGAACTTCAGCTTTCTACCAAAGGAAAACTCGAAGTTATGGGTAGTAAAACCACCACCGTTAGTTTTGATCGGGCAGGTGAAAAAACAGGATATTTTAGCCTGAAAGCTCCGGAAGGTGCGGAAGGCTTTTCGAGCTTGACGGTGCAGGCCACCGCGGGCAGCGAAACCACCTCTCAAACCATTGAGCTGCAAGTGCGCAATCCCATCGAACCTGTAACACGCCTTAAAACTTTTGCGCTTGACGCAGGAGAATCTAAAACGATTCCTTATGATTTCTTTGGTGTGGAAGGCAGCAACAGCGGCACGCTTGCCGTTTCGTCGTTCCCATCGATTCATCTCGACCAGCACCTGAAATATTTGGTGGCATATCCGTATGGATGCGTAGAGCAAATTACCTCGAGCGCTTTTGCACAGCTATACCTCGACAAACTCACCAGCCTCACCGACGAACAGAAGGCGCGGGTAAGCCGCAATGTGATGGCAGGTATTCGCAAAATAGCTGCTTTTCAGCAAACCAATGGGGCTTTATCTTACTGGCCGGGCAACAGCCACATCACCGAATGGGGAACCAGCTATGCAGGCCACTTTATGTTGCTGGCCGCACAAAAAGGCTATCTCATCCCATTCGACTTTAAACGGAAATGGCTCAACTGGCAAACCGAAAAGGCAAGCCAATATAATCATAGCTTTGCGGATAGCGAAGAAGCGCTGATGCAGGCTTACAGGCTATATACTTTGGCATTGGCCGGCGAGCCTAATATGAGTGCCATGAACCGCCTGCGCGAAACGGAGCTTTCAGCTACAGCACGCTGGCGGCTGGCAGCAGCTTATCAGCTTTCCGGTCAGCCGGAAGTAGCTACATCGCTCACCGAAAACATAAAGGCGGAAGCCCAATATCAATATAAAAGGCCAGGGCGAACATACGGCTCACAGTTGCGCGACGAGGCCATGATACTTGAAGTGCTGGTGATGATGAATAAGCAGGAAGCAGCCTTTGAGCTGGCCGGTCGCATGGCGCAGAAGATGCAAACCAGTTGGCTCAGCACGCAGTCGGCAGCCTTTGCACTTTATGCCCTGGCTACCTTTGCCGGCGACGATGCTTTTGGCAAGAGCTTTACTTTCGATTTTGAGAAAAATAAAAAATCCCAAACCGTGCGCTCATTGGTGCCTGTTTATACTGTTGCGCTGGAAGCTGTCGATGCAGGAAACAGCATGACCGTAAAAAATACCAATGACGGCCGGTTATTCCTTACCCGAACCATCACTGGCAGACCCAATTTCGGAACTGAAATCGCCGAATCCAAAAACATAACCATGGAGGTTTCGTACCAAACGATGAGTGGTGCACAGTTGCCGGTGGGGAGTATAAAACAGGGAACCGACTTCCAGGCCATCGTCACCATCCGCAACAGCGGCCTTGCGGGCAGCATCGACAATATGGCGCTTAGTCAGGTGTTTCCGTCGGGATGGGAAATTTTGAGCACCCGCTATGCTGATGCGGGCGAAGGCAACGCCGCCGCGTCGGATTGGGATTACCGCGACATCCGCGACGACAGGGTTTACACCTTCTTCAATCTCAACCGAAATGGCGTTCGCCGCTACAGCGTAATGTTGCATGCTGCCTACACAGGCCGCTATTACCTGCCGCCGGTAACCTGCCACGCCATGTACGACGATGCCATCTATGCCCGAACCGCAGGACAATGGGTGGAAGTGGTGCGATGAGGGAGCCAAAACCAAAAGAGCTTGCCCCTACCCGCCCACCACAATACCGTGAATTTTTACACTGTATATCAGGGTATTTTTACTACATTTGACTTGTTAAAAAATTAATTAGGATTCTATGAACCGAATTAAAGAAGTATTCAAGGACAGAGGGATTTCTAAAACATGGCTTGCTAACAAAATGGAAAAGAGCTACAACACCATTAATGAGTATGCTCGTAACGTAAGACAACCAAGTTTGGAGGACTTATACCGAATTGCAGAAATCCTTGATGTTGACATCAAAGTATTAATTGTTTCAAACAAGAAGTAAATATGAACAAACAAAAACTTGCTGCTAAAATTTGGGCATCTGCTAATCAGATGCGTTCTAAAATTGAAGCCAACGAATACAAAGACTACATTTTAGGTTTCATCTTCTATAAATACTTATCAGAAAAGGAACTCCAATTTGCAAAGAAAGAAGACTTCACTGAGGTGGATATAAAAGCACTTAGCGAAGAAGACACTGAAACCGTTGAACACATCAAAAGCAATATTGGGTACTTTATAGCTTATGACAACTTGTTCTCTACTTGGATTAGCATGGGCAAGGACTTTGATGTTGCTAATGTTCGTGATGCTCTTTCTGCTTTTAGCCGCTTGATAAGTCCTGCTCACAAGAAACTGTTTGACGGAATCTTTGACACTTTACAAACTGGACTAAGCAAATTGGGTGACAGTGCAGCTTCGCAAACAAAAGCCATTCGTGACTTACTGCATTTAATCAAGGATATTCCAATGGATGGCAGACAGGATTATGATGTGCTTGGCTTTATTTATGAATACCTAATTGGAATGTTTGCTGCAAATGCAGGAAAAAAAGCGGGTGAATTTTACACTCCGTATGAAGTTTCAGTTCTTATGTCAGAAATAATTGCACATCATTTAAGAGACAAAAAAGAAATTCAAATTTATGACCCGACAAGTGGTTCGGGTTCTTTACTTATCAATATTGGCAGTAGTGTTGCGAAACACATTGATGACGAAAACAACATAAAATTCTACGCTCAAGAACTCAAAGAAAACACATACAACTTAACTAGGATGAACCTAGTAATGAGAGGACTTTTGCCAAACAATATTATCACACGAAACGGAGACACTTTAGAAGATGATTGGCCATATTTCGATGAAAACAACCCGATACACACTTACAATCCACTTTATGTAGATGCCGTAGTTTCCAATCCCCCCTATTCTCAAAAGTGGGATCCTTCCCACAAAGAAGCCGACCCACGTTATTCAAGGTTTGGACTTGCACCTAAATCAAAAGCAGATTACGCTTTTTTACTACACGACCTTTTTCACATCAAGCCTGATGGAATTATGGCAATTGTATTGCCACATGGTGTTTTATTCCGTGGCGGTGAGGAAAGCGTTATTCGTGAAAAATTAATTGAAGCGAATCACATTGATACAATCATTGGTTTGCCACCAAGTATATTTTTTGGTACAGGCATTCCGACAATCGTAATGATATTAAAACAGAAACGTGCCAACACAGATGTATTAATAGTTGACGCTTCTAAAGGTTTTGTTAAAGAAGGGAAAAATAATAAACTACGTGCCTCTGACATTAAACGAATTGCTGATGCAGTTCGTGACCGTGAATCATTCCTAAAATTTTCAAAAGTTGTAACTCGAGAAGAAATCAGAGAGAATGAGTACAACCTAAATATTCCACGTTATGTTGATTCTTCTGAGAATCCTGAAAGTTGGGACATCTACGCTTCTATGTTTGGAGGTATTCCAGAAAATGAAATTGACGACTTGCAAAATTATTGGGACGCATTTCCACAATTGCGAGAAACACTATTTGCCAAAAACTTACCCATTAACTCAAACTTAATTGTACAAGACATCAACGCTGCAATAAAAGAACATGAAAGTGTTCAAGCATTCGTAAGCGGTTTCAATACAGCATTTTCGGATTTTGATAGTTTTTTGAAAACCGAATTATTGACCAATATCCTAACCGTAAAAATTAACAGAGAAAAAACAGTTTTAAGTGACGACATATTTAAGCGATTGGAAAACATCAAGCTGATTGATAAATATGAAGCCTACCAATTGTTAGACAACGAATGGGATGTAATCAAAGTTGATTTGGAGATTATACAAACAGAAGGATTTGAGGCAACCAAAAAAGTTGACCCAAACATGGTTACCAAGAAAAAAGACGGAGTTGAGCAAGAAGTGCAAGACGGTTGGATGGGTAGAGTAATGCCTTTCTTATTAGTGCAGGAAACCTACTTGCAAGAGGAGTTAAATATTTTGAGAGCCAAAGAAAATAGAGTTACTGAAATTGCCACAGAATTAGAAGAAATCATTGATTCACTTTCGGAGGAAGAAAGGGATACAAGTATTTTAAATGACAATAATGATGCTTTTGTGGTAAAAGAACTCAACGAATATTTGAAAGAGATTTTTGCCGATGTTGAAACCGATGAAATCAAAGCAATAAAAGAGTATCTGAACTTATTGGAAAGTAAAGCCAAGAAGCTCGAAAAAGAAAACTTCATCAATTCTCAGAAGGAGATTGATTGGACTAAAATGGAGGCTAACAAAGACGGAACATTTGGCAAGCCTGCTGTAAACAAGTATTTATTTGAATTGCAATCAACGTTTACTTTCCCTGAAGAATCTTTTGAAAACAAGATGGTTAAAACAGCTGCCTTGTTAGTAAGCGAGAAAGAATTGAAGGCTGAAATAAAAGCGGAATCCGCTGCACTTCATTTAAAGACAAAAGAAACGATTGAAAACCTGACAAACAAACATGTTTATGAATTGCTTGATTTAAAATGGATTGCTCCAGTTGTTTCATCGTTGAACAACTTACCTGAAACCATCAGCACTCAACTTACCAATAAAGTACAGGTACTTGCTGACAAATACGCTATTACTTATTCGGACGTAGCAAAAGAAATTAAAGAAGCAGAAAGCACCTTATCATCATTGATTGGCAACCTAGAAGGCAACGAGTTTGACATGAAGGGTTTGAACGAATTGAAATCACTTTTAAAAACAACAGAGCAAAATGGCTAAAATCAATACAAACCCCGAAGTACGTTTTGCTGGTTTTGAACAAGATTGGGAAGAACGAGAACTAAGCAAAATCTTGAAGGAGCGAAAAGTAATGCAAAAGATTACCGAAGATGCTCCGATACTTGCTTTTGCAGCAGGTCAAGGTGTTATTGACAGAAGCGAAAGAAAATCCAACAATCGAGACCATTTAACGCATGACCAAGAGAATAAAATTTATAAACTCACTGAATTAAATGACATAGTTTATAATCCTTCCAATCTTAAGTATGGAGCAATAGACCGCAACAAGCACGGACGTGGTGTAATTTCGCCAATTTATGTAACCTTCACTACAGAAGAAGAGCCTTCGTTTGTAGAACTCATTGTAAAAAGTGAAAAGTTCAAATTGCGAGCATTGCAATATGAAGAAGGAACAGTTGTCAAGAGACAATCTGTTAAACCTGAAAATCTATTATCTCTTAAAGTCAATATTTCATCATCAAAAGATGAACAGAAGAAAATTGGGGAGCTTTTTGACTCTTTAGAAACCCTAATAAAGCTTCATCAAGTAAAACGTAATAAATTATTAAATGTAAGAAGATCAATAATTCAAAAGTTGTTCCCAAAATTAGGTTCAAATTTGCCAGCAGTACGTTTCAATAATTTTTCTGATAGTTGGAAAGAACTTGAGATTGGACTGCTGGCAGATAGACATGATAATCTTCGAGTTCCAGTTAAAGCAGATAAAAGAGTTGCTGGACAGACACCTTACTATGGTGCAAATGGAATTCAGGGTTATGTAAAAGGACACACACATGAAGGAGAGTTTATACTAGTTGCAGAGGATGGTGCTAATAATTTAAAAAATTATCCAGTACAATATGTAAACGGCAAGATTTGGGTCAATAATCACGCCCATGTTCTCCAAGCTAAAAAAGGTATTGCAAATAATATTTATTTAAAATACGCAATCTCTTCTACTAACATAGAACCTTTTTTAGTTGGTGGTGGGAGAGCAAAATTAAATTCAGAACCAATGATGAAGATAAAGGTGTGGATTCCTGAGGATATTAAAGAACAAGAAAAAATAGGAACCTACCTTTATTCAATCGATCAACTTTTAAGCCTTCATGTAGAGGGGTTAGAAAAAATAATAAACATTAAAAAAGCTTGTTTTGAAAAACTGACATCTGCCACTTCAAAACACTTTGCACAAATAAAATAGTTTAAGATGACTTTCAAAACAGAAGCAGAATTTGAAGAAGCCTTGATAAAAGTCCTTTTGAATAAGGGTTGGACGGAAGTATTGAAACGTCCTACTGAAAAAGACTTGCTCCAAAATTGGGCGAACATACTTTTTGAAAACAACAGGGGTAAAGACCGATTAAATGACTTTTCACTTACCGAAGGGGAAATGCAACAAATTTTAGAGCAGATAAATGCTCTAAGAACTCCATTAAAATTAAACGGCTTTATCAATGGAAAAACAGTTTCCATAAAAAGAGATAACCCTGTCGATAAACTTCATTTTGGCAAAGAAGTAAGTTTAAAGATTTACGACAGACTTGAAATTGCGGCAGGACAAAGCCGTTACCAAATTGCCCAACAACCCATTTTCCCAACCAAGTCAAAAATCTTAAATGACAGGCGTGGCGACTTAATGCTTCTAATCAACGGTATGCCGGTCATTCATATTGAATTAAAAAAGAACGGTGTTTCTGTAAGTCAAGCATGTCATCAAATTGAAAAATATTCAAGAGGTGGCGTTTTTTCTGGCTTGTTTTCTCTGGTACAGATTTTCGTGGCAATGGAGCCAAAAGAAACGGTTTATTTTGCCAATCCTGGCCCTGATGGCAAATTCAACAAAGACTTTTATTTCCATTGGGCTGACTTTAACAATGAGCCAATAAATGATTGGAGTGAGATTGCTTCTTCGTTATTGTTTATTCCAATGGCTCACCAATTAATTGGTTTCTACACTGTAGCAGACAGCAACGATGGTGTTTTAAAAGTCATGCGGAGTTATCAATACTTTGCAGCCAATGCCATCTCAGATAAAGTTGCCAAAACAGATTGGAAAAGTAAACATGCTTTAGGCGGTTACATTTGGCACACCACAGGTTCGGGCAAAACCATGACCAGCTTTAAATCTGCCCAATTGATTGCCAATTCGCAAGATGCAGACAAGGTAATTTTCTTAATGGACAGAATTGAACTTGGAACACAATCATTGAAAGAATATCGTGGTTTTTCAGATGAAAATGAAGACATACAAGCCACGGAAAACACAGGTGTTTTGGTCACGAAACTCAAAAGTTCAGACCCTGCAAATACGTTGATTGTAACTTCAATCCAAAAAATGAGCAACATTAAAGATGAAGAAGACGGGCTAAATGCTCACGACATTTTGCTCATGAATAAAAAGCGAATCGTTTTTATAGTGGATGAAGCACACCGTTCAACTTTCGGTGATATGCTCATCACGATTAAAAAGACTTTTACTTCTGCCATCTTCTTTGGCTTTACAGGAACTCCAATTCAGGAAGAGAACCAAAAGAAATTGAACACCACATCAACGGTGTTTGGGGATGAATTGCATAGATACAGTATTGCAGATGGTATTCGTGATAAAAATGTTCTCGGTTTTGACCCATACAAAATACTTACTTACAGAGACCGTGATTTGCGATTAGCTGTTGCCTTAGAAAAAGCAAGGGCAAACGATGATGCGGAGGCATTGGCAGACCCAAGAAAAGCAAGAGTATTTAATAAATACATGACTAGAGTTAGAATGGCTGGACATTTTGAACCTTCAGGTCGTTATGTTCGAGGAATTGAAGATTACTTGCCCACTTCACAATATGACCGTGACGAGCATCATCAAAAAGTAGTTGAAGACATTTTAAGCAATTGGATAGTACTTAGTCAAAACGATAAATTCCACGCCATTTTTGCTACAAGCAGCATAGCCGATGCAATTTTATTTTACCGTTTATTCAAAGCAGAAAATCCAAACTTAAAAATAACTGCATTATTTGACCCACATATTGACAACAACGGAAATACTGAATACAAAGAGGACGGTCTTGTTGAAATAATGACCGACTACAATGAACGATATGAGCAAGATTTCAGACTTGCCAATCATGCCAAATTCAAAAAAGACATTGCTGCAAGACTTGCACACAAAGAGCCTTATTTAAGAATAGAATCTACACCGCATAAGCAAATAGATTTATTGATTGTGGTTGACCAAATGCTTACAGGTTTTGACTCCAAATGGATTAATACTTTGTATATGGATAAGGTTCTCCATTATGAAAATATTATCCAAGCATTTTCACGAACTAATCGCCTTTTTGGTCCTGACAAACCATTTGGTACAATAAGGTATTACCGTTTGCCTCATTCGATGGAACGAAACATCAATGATGCAATAAAATTATATTCTGGCGACAAACCTGTTGGATTATTTGTTGAACATTTAGATACGAATCTCAATTCAATGAACTTTGTTTTTGAGCAGATAACTCAATTATTTCAAACAGCAGCTATCGACAATTTCGAGAGGTTACCAGACGACTTATCCGAAAGAGGAAGATTTGCCATACTCTTCAAAAACTTCAGCAATTACTTAGAAGCAGCAAAGATTCAAGGCTTCAATTGGAACAAATTGCAATATGTTTTTGGAAAAGGCAAAGTAATTATTGAAATGGCATTAGATGAAAATACTTATTTGATTTTAGCCTTGCGTTACAAAGAACTATTTAATACAGGTGGTGGTGGTGGCGGTGGTGATGTGCCTTATGAAATTGAGGGTTATTTGACGGAGATTGATACAGCCAAAATTGATTCAGATTACATGAACTCTCGTTTTGACAAGTACATAAAAGAGCTAAGAAAAGGAGACATTGACCCAACCGAATTGCAAAACACATTAGACGAGTTGTATAAATCATTTGCAACATTGACACAAGAAGAACAGAAATATGCTAATCTCTTTATTCGTGACGTTCAAAGCGGAGTTGCTAAATTAGAGAGTGGCAAAACCTTTAGAGAGTATATCACAGAATACGAGTTCAATGCAAAGAATGACCAAATAAAAAGAATTTCGACATTACTTGGACTTGATGAATCAAAACTTCGGACACTGATGTTATCTGGAGTTACAGAACTAAATATTAATGAATATGGAAGATTCGATGAATTGAAAAACACGGTTGACAAGGACAAAGCAAAAGCATATTTTGAAAAACTTGAAGGGACAACGATTCCACCTTTCAAAGTAAATATGAGAGTATATAATTTATTACAAAGATTTATAATTGAAGATGGTTTTGACATTGAATAAAATATCTCCCACGCATTTGCAAGCACATTGCCAAAGCCGCTCAAGCCCAAGCACAAACCAAAGCTTTGTCAAAGAGCTTGCAAAGCCAATCCTGTCGAAAGAAAAAGAAAGCACGGGCATACAAAAAAGTGTATAAATTATTGGGTAATAAGTGGTTAAATGGAACTTAGAGCAATAAAGAAAATTAACGATAACTTGAAAATGAAGTGCTTCGAAATGCCCAACGCTTCATACACAAGCCGTTGTAAGCAAGATTGAAAAAAGAATAAACAAACTGAGATTCATGTAAGCCTGACAGGTTGTAACGAAAGTATACCTGTCAGGCTTTTTTGGTTTGCATTGCGCAAAGCGGATTTTACCGCAACGAACTTACAGCACATATTTGGAGACATCCTCACCGGGAATTTCAAAATCGAGTATGCGCAGGAAACGTACGGTGGCGTTGAGGTCTTCGTACATCACTTTGTCGTTTTGGATAAACTTGACCTGCTTGCGATAATCGGCTAAAAGTTTTTCGAGATATGGCGAAGTCTTGGCAGGCCGGCGAAATTCTAATGCCTGCGCCGCGTTGAAAAGCTCGATAGCAAGGATGCGTTCGAGATTTTCCAGTACACGGTAGGCTTTGGTGGCGGCGTTGGCGCCCATACTCACATGGTCTTCCTGCCCCTGCGACGATTGGATGGTATCGACAGAAGCGGGAGTGCACAATTGCTTGTTTTGGCTTACAATGGAAGCGGCAGTGTATTGCGGGATCATAAAACCGGAGTTTAATCCCGGATTAGCCACGAGAAAGTTGGGCAGGTCGCGCTTGCCGTCGAGGAGCTGGTAGGTGCGTCGTTCGGAGATGCTGCCCAGCTCGGCCATGGCAATGCACAGGTTGTCGAGCGCCAGCGCCAGTGGCTGTCCGTGGAAGTTGCCGGCAGAGATGATCAGGTCTTCGTCGGGGAAGATGGTGGGATTATCGGTAACGGCATTGATTTCCATACGGAAAACGTAGGCTACGTAATCTATCGAATCTTTGCTGGCGCCGTGCACCTGTGGGATGCAGCGGAAAGAGTAGGGATCCTGAACATGTGCTTTCTTGCGGTTGATCAGTTCGCTGCCTTCGAGAACCTGGCGGATGCGGCTTGCTGTTTTAATCTGTCCGCGGTGATGGCGTATCTGCTGGATGAGATCGTGAAACGGCTCGATACGCCCGTCGAAGGCGTCGAGAGAAAGCGCTGCGATAATGTCGGCTTGCCGCGAAAGCCTGAAAATGCGCAGACAAAGCATGATGCCGTATGCGCTCATAAACTGGGTACCGTTGAGCAGCGCCAGCCCTTCTTTGCTTTGCAGCGTGAGAGGTTCCCAACCCATAAGCTGGAGCATGCGGCGCGAAGGCATCTTTTCGCCACGAAAATAGACTTCACCTTTGCCAATAAGCGGCAACGACATGTGTGCCAGCGGCGCCAGATCGCCGGAAGCGCCCAGCGATCCCAACTGATAAATGACGGGCTGCACATCGTTGTTGAAAAAGTCGATGAGGCGCTGCACCGTTTCAAGCTGCACGCCCGAATGGCCATAAGAGAGGGCGTGTACCTTGAGCAGCAGCATAAGCTTCACAATTTCACGCGGCACCTCATCGCCCATTCCGCAGGCATGCGACATCACCAGATTTTCCTGCAACTGGCTAAGATCATCTTTGGAGATGGTGACGTTGTGCAAAGAGCCAAAACCGGTATTGATACCATATACCGGCTCGTTGCTGCTGGCCATCTTTTTGTCGAGATAGGTGCGGCAACGAACGATTTTTTCGCGTGCCTCCTCTGAAAGCTCCAGCGTAAACTTTTCACGGATAATGGTTTCGATGTCTTCGAAGTTCAATAGCTTGGTGCTGATGGAATGTACTGCCATGGTCGTTTGATGTTTTGATAAAAATATGTCGGCAAAAGTAGGGTAAAATAGCTCCACGCCATGAAGGAGTTGTTCAACAATTGTTGTCACTTGTAATGGTTTTAAAGCTACCAAAGAAATCCACTGTCCGCTAATTTCCGCGAATTAAGCGAATGAAAACGAAAAATGAGTTGATGTTAATTCCTTTTTGTTCGGTGTTAATTGGTGGGCAATTCCTAAAGAATATTGACAAATTGTATTTCAGGTTTTTGGTGGGATGATCAAAACATTCCTATATTTGTATTCGTTTTGATTGTCACAATTATGAAAAAGATAATTCTCATCTTCAGCTTTGTTGCAGTCCTTGTGTCTCAGGCACTGCCACAGAATGTGGAGGTTCCGTTTACACTTGAGGATCGCGATCGCATCATGCGTACCGAAGAGAAGGTGGAATCGCTCCGCAATGAAATGAATGCGCGCTTTGAGGGAATGGAGGCTCGTTTTATAGGAATGGAGGCGCGCTTTGATGGAATAGAAGGACGCTTTGAAGGAATAGAAGGACGCTTTGAAGGAATGGAGGCAAAATTAACTGCAAACAATTCTAAATTTGAACCGCTGTATTGGATGATTGGGTTGGTGTTTGCGCTGATGTTATTCATGCTTGGCTATATGATTTGGGACAGACGCACTGCATTGCACCCTATACAGGAAAAATCTTACAAGCATGATGAGCGCCTCAACAGGCTCGAAAATATTACCCGCGAGCAAGCCAAACGCGATCCCATCTTTGCAGAAGTACTCAGAGCAGCAGGCCTGTTATAAAAAATTCCCTAATCCTCTTCTGCTTTTCAAAACTCATTTATTGTATTTCAGATTTTTTATGAGATGATCAAAACATTCCTATATTTGTATTCGTTTTGATTGTCACAATTATGAAAAAGATAATTCTCATCTTCAGCTTTTTTGCAGTCCTTGTGTCTCAGGCACTGCCACAGAATATGGAGGTTCCCTTCACACTTGAGGATCGCGATCGCATCATGCGTACCGAAGAGAAGGTGGAATCACTTCGCAATGAAATGAATGCTCGCTTTGAAGGAATGGAGGCAAAATTAACAGCAAACAATTCTAAATTTGAACCACTGTATTGGATGATTGGGTTGTTGTTTGCGCTGATGTTATTCATGCTTGGCTATATGATTTGGGACAGACGCACTGCATTGCACCCTATACAGGAAAAATCCTACAAGCATGATGAGCGCCTCAACAGGCTCGAAAATATTACCCGCGAGCAAGCCAAACGCGATCCCATCTTTGCAGAAGTACTCAGAGCGGCAGGTTTACTTTAGTGTTTCTTGTTCTTATCTTTAAGTCACAAATAAGTATTTATTTTTACCTAAAACCCTTCACAATTTCGGAGTCTGATTCCGAAATTGTATGGATCGTATCTTTCATTATTAATAAAGTTGCCTATTTTTTCAATTCCTGGTCCCAAAACTCTTCTTCAAATCAAAAACTGTACTTTTGCCTGTTTTGAAATAACATCAATGAATTAAAATTCTGAATGCAGCAAACACCTTCGATTTCAGTAATTGTTCCGGCCTACAACGAAGCCGACGCCATCCGCTTTGCGTTGGAGCGCTTCGTGGAGCTTGGCTACCATGAAAAGTACGAACTCATTTACATCAACGATGGCAGCCTCGACGACACCGCCATGATCATCGCGGAATATCCTGTAAAACTTTATAATCATAATGTAAACAAAGGCTACGGTGCCGCATTGAAAACCGGTATCCGCAAAGCCCATGGCGAAAAGATAGTGATACTCGACAGCGACGGGCAGCACGATCCAAAATACATCGAGCAGCTCATCGACCTTTTGGCCGATCACGATATGGTGATAGGCGAACGCGATACCGATTCACATCAGGTAAAAAACCGCCAGACCGGCAAAAAAATTATTCGCAAGGTGGGCGAATTTCTGGTAGAGCAAAAACTTCCCGACTACAACTCCGGCTTCAGGGGATTCGACAGGGAATTAATAAAAGAGATGCTACACCTGATGCCCAATGGGTTTTCGTTTTCGACAACCTCCACACTTGCATTTCTTAAAGAAGGCTACACCATCGCCACTTTCCCCATCAGCGTTACCGAAAGGATTGGACGCAAAAGCAATGTGAAAATGGTAAAAGATGGCTCCAAAACCATGCTGCTGTTGCTAAGAATTATTATGCTTTTCAATCCGCTCAAGATATTTTTCCCGCTAAGTCTTATCACCGCTGCATTGGGAATGACCTGGGGCATAGTGGGATATTTCATCGCCGAACGCTTCCCCAACAGCGCCATCGTTATCCTTGTTTTTGGCATCATCATGTTTTTTATCGGCCTGCTTGCCGATCAGATTGCGATGCTCAACCGTGCAAAAAGATAGCCCGATGACGCAAAAATCCAGCAGAATGTACAGGCAGAAATGGCACGACCGTGAGGTGGAGGCGCACTGGGACAGAGTGGCCGACATTTACATTGCCGAAAACAACAAGGTAAAAGATGCCCACGACCAGCGCTTTCGCGAAACGGTGAAGCATCTGGCGCCGGCTGCCGGTTTGAAAATTTTAAATGTTACCAGCCGCGACTGCGAAGCCGACGACTATCTGCGCGCTGCCATGCCCGACGCCGAAATTACCAATGCCGAAATCTCCTCCGGGCTTATGCGCGAAGCGGCACGGGTTCGGCCACAAGCCAAACAAATAAAAATCTCTACCTACAGCAGCCTGCCTTTTGCCGACAATACTTTCGATCGGGTGGTGTCGCTGGAAACGTTGGAGCATGTGATGGAACCTGTTGCTTTTCTTAATGAGATGCACCGTGTATCGACACCGGCGGCCAGGATGGTGCTGAGTTGTCCGCCTGCTACCAGCGAAATTCCTTATCGCATTTTCACTGCTTTGTTTGGCGGTCATGGTGAAGGGCCGCATCGTTTTTTGCCATCGCGGGAGGTGAAGCAGATGCTTGCCGCCTCCGGATGGAAATTGCTGCTTCACCATGGCACCGTGCTTTTGCCTGTTGGGCCGGCATGGTTGCAACGGTGGGGCGAGAAAATTATCGACCGCTTTCAGCGCACGTTTGTTTCTGAACTGGGAATACGCCAATTTTATGTCTGCGAAAAATATTGATAAACTAAATAAAGTGATGCGCTCGGAGCTATGCACGCGGTGCGGCTCCTGCGTGGGATTGTCGGGCGGCAGCATCATCTTCGACGACCGCGAAGGGCGTTATCTGCCCCGCCAGATTGCTGAAGTCGACGATGCCACTGCGGCACGCGCCTGGAAAGCCTGCCCGGGCAAAGAATTTGACTTCCCGTTTTACCGCAATCATTTCTATCCCGACGCTCCACACTTTCACGAATATATTGGCCCATACCAGAAGTTGATGATCGGCTACAGCACCGATGAAGAGGTTCGTCGCAACGGTGCCAGCGGTGGAATCATCTCAGCCGTACTAATTTTTTTGCTCGAAACCGGCCGCATCGACGGCGCAGTAACGCTGCGTATGTCGCACACCAAGCCCTGGCTTAGCGAGCCTTTTATTGCCACCACCCGCGCCGACATTCTCGAAGCCGCGCAAAGCAAATATACCATCAGCTCCGTCAATGAATTGCTTCCGCAGATAGCTGCTTTCGACGGCGTGCTGGCGTTTGTAGGCATTCCGCCACAGGTACAGTCGATACGCAAACTGCAACAAGCCGGCGATCTGGCAGTGAAAAATATCAAGTATTTCTTTGGGCCTTTTTATGGCAATACGCTTTATTTCTCGTCGGTACGGAGCTTCCTGCGGACCTACGGCGAACGCGATTATCACAACATCAGCAAGCTATATTTTCGCTATGGCGAATGGCCGGGCAACATGCGCATCGAGATGAAGTCGGGGCGGGTGATAGAGCTTAAAAAGTTTCACGCCAATTATCTTATCCCGTTTCACGTGCTGCAAAACAGTTTGTATTGCACCGATTTCACCAATGAGTTTACCGACATTAGCGGAGGTGATGCTTGGGCGCCCGTTTATGAAGAGCGTGGCCTCGGGTTTTCGATGATCATCAGTCGTACGCAGCAGGGGCAGGCCATCATCGATGAAATGATAAAAGAAGGGCGGCTGGAAGCCAATCCCATAACCGAGGAAGAAGCTATAAAAATGCATAGCCACGGTTACGATTTTAAAAAGCGTGGCAGCTTTATCCGCATCACTTTCCGGCGCATGACCGGCAAAGCCATTCCCGACTGGGGCTACCGCATCAAAGGATTTCCGGTGAGCCGTTGGCTGATGGAAGCCATGATCAGCAGCATGTTTGTGCTGATGCGCACCCGCCTGGCGCGGTGGAGCGTGGAGCAGTTTAACCCGGTGTTTGTGGGGAAAATATTTGAGAAAGCACGCACCCTGTGGAAGAAATCGACCAATAAAATAAAGCGCAAGGAGCTGGTATAATGAAATCGAAATATTGGAATACAATTTTTAAAGTCCTTTCTTCGGTGTTGATTCTGTGGCTTTTGTTCAGCAACATTTCATTCGACATAGAGGATTTTTGGGCAGCCTGGCAGTCTTTGCGCGGCTGGTGTCTGCTGTTAGTGTTGCCGGTGGTGTTGGTGGTGCTGGCCGTAAAAGGATTCCGTTGGAAAATGCTATTGCATTCGGAAGGGTATGAATACAGCAGCCGGAGAGCGATTCGCGCCTATTTCGCGGCTTATAGCGTTGGCGTTGTTACGCCGGGTCGGCTGGGCGAATTGATAAAAGTGTACGATGCACGTCATCATATTCCTGGGATTGATGGTGTTGCTGCCCTGCGCAGCGTGGTGCTCGACAGGCTTTTCGATATGTTTTTTCTCTCCTGGTTTGGATTGGCAGGATTGTTTTTCTATTTTAAACTTATACCTTCTTTCTCACCAATGTTGTTGTTGGTTGTAACTTTTGTAATGCTGCTGCTTGCATTGTTTATTGGGTTTTTAATTTTAAAATTAATAACAAAAAAACTTAAACGCGATAGCAAAATTCTGAGCTTTCTTATCAAATGTATGGAGCAAATGCTTGATAGCAAAAATTGGTATATCTGGCTCTTTACGGCGCTGGCTTACGCTATCTTTTTTGGTGGGATAGAGTTGTTGTTTTATTCGCTGAACATCCATATTTCATTTCTCGAATCAGGATTCATCATCAGCCTTATCGGATTGATATTGCTGCTTCCGATCTCCATAGCCGGATTCGGTACCCGCGAGGCTGGACTTATTTATTTGTTGGCTTTTTATGGAATCTCTGCCGAAACAGCCATCAGCTTTTCGTTGCTTCAGTTTCTCACCTTTTTTGTTTGGGGCGGATTAATCGGACTATACTTTTGGTATTCATCGGGAATCCCGTTGGCGCTTGTCAAAGAAGATTTTAGGAAAATTAGAAATCGCTTTAGCAGTAAAAATGGAGAGCGAAACAGGAAAAACAAATCACAGGAAACAAATCACAAATAGATTTTCAATATTAAAAACCCATTGACTCAAATGCTAAGGAATAATTGAGATTTGGTTTTTTGAAATTTTATTACGTGTGGAGATTGTTGTGGAATCTTAAAAATCTTACTGCCCAAACGACTGCATGGAGATGAGCCGGCTATAAACGCCGCCTTTGCTTAGCAGCTCCTGGTGGGTGCCGCGTTCGACGATCTCCGCTTTGTCGAGCACTACTATTTCGTCGGCATGCTGGATGGTGGAGAGGCGGTGGGCGATGACCACAGAGGTTCGGTTTTTCATGAGATTTAGCAAGGCTTCCTGCACCAGACGTTCGCTCTCGGTGTCGAGCGCTGAGGTGGCTTCGTCGAGGATCATCACCGGCGGGTTTTTTAGCACAGCGCGTGCTATGCTGATTCGCTGCCGCTGGCCGCCCGACATCTTGATGCCGCGGTCGCCAATATTGGTGTCGTAGCCGTGGGGCATGTTGCTGATAAATTCGTGAGCGTTGGCAATCTTTGCTGCCTTTATCACCGAGTCGCGATCGACATTTTCCATCCCGAAAGCGATATTATTAAAAACAGTGTCGTTGAAAAGAATGGTTTCCTGTGTAACGATGCCCATTAGTTCGCGTAGGTCTTTGATGTGCAGGTCGCAAATGTTGATGCCATCGAGGAGAATTTCGCCGCCAGTGCAGTCGTAAAAACGCGGCAACAGATCCACCATGGTGCTTTTTCCGCTGCCCGAAGCTCCCACCAGCGCCACCATTTTTCCTTTGAGGATTTTTAAATTGATATTTTTTAAAACATCTTCTTTTTCATAGGCAAAATAAACGTTGCGATATTCGATAGCGCTTGTGAAGTCGTTTTTGCGCAAAGCATCAGGTTTTTCTACAATCACTTCGTCGGCATCAATTATTTCACGGATGCGCTCTGCCGAGGCCACGCCTTTTTGTACATTATAATAGGCCTCTGTAACCGATTTGACCGGCACGATAAGCTGCGAAAACACCACCACATAAAAGATAAAAACTGTGGGTGGCAGATTACTCCCTGGCTCCAGCACAAGCTGACCGCCAAACCAGAGCACCACCACCAGCACCAGTGTGCTAAGGAATTCGCTCATGGGCGAAGCAAGGTCGCGTTTCCTGAAAAGGCGCGTCATAGTGCGTGTAAGCATGTTGTTTTGCTCACGGAATTTCTCATCGGTCTTTTCGATCGCATTAAACCCTTTGATGATGCGCAGCCCCGAAATGGTTTCTTCGACAATGGAGAGAATGGTGCCAAGCTGCCGCTGGCTGCGCGCCGAAGTGCGGCGAAGACTTTTGCCTATCAAGGCTATCAATAGCATGGCAACGGGCAGCAACAAAACCACAAACAAGGTAAGCGACGGGCTGATGATGATGAGTGTGACCAGAAAGAAAATGATGGTGAGCGGCTCGCGAAAGATCATTTCGAGCGACTGCATGATCGACCACTCAATGTTCATCACATCGTTGGTAATGCGCGACATGATGTCGCCTTTGCGCTGCTCCGAGAAATAGGAGAGCGGCAATATGAGGATGCGGTGATAGATGTCGTTGCGGATATCCCTCACCACGCCATTGCGCAACGGCGCCAGAAAAAACATCGCCAGATAGCGGCTTAGGTTTTTCAGGAAAAACAGAGCTACCACCAACAGCGAGATAAACAGCAGCGCCTGTACCTGACCGTGCTCAATGATTACACTGCTGATGATGTAGTTGAAATAATTACTGATGGCCTCAACGTTCCAGGCAAGCGCCGGCTTTTCGTAAACCAGTTTGGTGGTGTCGAAAAGCAGTTGCAGAAACGGGATCACCATCGTTAGCGAGAAGAGGTTGAAGATCACCGACAGCACATTGAAAAGCACGTTGAGGCTGGCGTAACCCAGATAATTTTTGATGTACCGCAGTATTTCCAGAAGTCTTTTCATCTACTTAATTTATTTCAGGCTGCAATGTTACTAAAAGTTGGGAAACCTTTTCAAGATACCGATAATAAGTGGTCAGAGGTGAGTGGTGAACGGTTATATTAAAAGCAACCAATCTCATCGCTCACCATTCATCATTGGCTCCTGCCTACTTCTTCATCCCTTTCAAAATAATCTCCTCACCATCCACGCGTAGACGGAACAAATAAATCCCTGTCGGCAGTCCGGTTGCGTTCCATTCTATCGATTGCTTCCCGGCTGACAGTTCTGCTGACCGTGTTGTGTGCACTGTAATTCCATAAGGATTCATCACGCGCAGCTCTGCTGTAGCTGGTCTGGTGTTTTCAAAATTAACAACACAAGCGTCCGAAAATGGATTGGGTGTTAAAGTAGCTTGCAGGCGACTTGCGGCAACAGCAGGATCGTTGATTCCGACCACAAATTTATTATTACGATAATAGCTAAACACGCCGCTGTATTCACCCAGTGTAAGGTCAGGGTCGCCATCGTTGTCCAGGTCGGCAAAGGCGGGAGCAGTATTTTGGTGCGTCTCTATTCCATCAAATAATCCCGGAACTTCTACCCATGTTCCTTCCTGGTTTTCAAAATAAGTAAGCTCGCTCCAGATGTTGCCACACAAGATGTCGAGGTCGCCGTCGTCGTCCAGATCAACGAGTGCCGGCACGCAGTTGCTGCTCACGTTGATGCCGCTAAAATAGCCGCTCACGAGCTGCCACTGCGGATTGTAAATGGTTCCGGTGTTTTCGATAAAGTGCAACCGGCCATCTTCGCTGCCGGCAATGATGTCGAGGTCGCCATCCTCATCAAGATCAGCCAGCCGTGGTGCCGACCAGCCTCCCAGCGCAATGCCCGGAATCTCTCCTATTTCTTCAAATCCCTCACCGGTATTGCGATGATGATAAAGCTTGCCGCTAAGGTCGCCCACTATCGCATCGGGCAGGCCGTCGCCGTCGAGGTCGCCAATGGCAATGGCGCTGTAAATAGAATGATCAATGGATGAAAAATATGCGCTGTTCTCTTTCCAGGCCGGGCCGCTGGCAGTGCCAATATTTTCGTAATAAATAATATCACCCATCTGGCTGCCCGAAATCAGATCCCAATCGCCGTCGTTATCAAAATCGAAATAAACGGGATTGCTGGCGCCGCCCACGTCCATCACGCCACCAAAAAGCGTCAGATTCTCCTGCCATTCGGGTGCGGTGGGCGTACCGCTGTTGATGAAATATTGTAGCGGCCCCGAAGCTTCGCCAAACACCAGGTCGGGCAAGCCGTCGCCATTAAGATCGGCAATGGCCGGAGAGTTCCAGTAGGTTTCCATCCCCAGGCCTGCAAATACTGAATTATCCGTTTCCCACACCGGCACGGTGGGCGTGCCATTATTTTTGTAATAAATGAATCCGAATCCATCTCGGCCAACGAGCAAGTCCAGATCGCCATCGGAATCCAGATCGGCAAAATGTGGATAGGCATACAATCCCACATCTCCCATTTCGTAGATATTGGCTTGTAAAAATTCAGCCTGCTGCGCGGTGCCGGTATTTTCGTACAACAGCACCAATCCACTCTCACTCAATCCCACCACCATATCGCCATCGCCATCACCGTCGATATCTCCAAAATCAGGGATTGGATAGGAACCCACCTGCAGGCCATTAAAAAAACCTGCTACTTCTACAAAAGCAGCTACTTGTGGCGAGCCTGTATTCTCAAAAAAGTGAAGCCCCGTATATCCTCCGGTGATCAAATCCAGGTCGCCATCGCCATCCAAATCATAAAACACGCCCATTTCAGCATCAAGCCACGAAACAGGAGCCATAATGTCGGCACCTTCCACAAAATGTGGATTTGCATTATCGCCATCATTTTCCATAAAGAAAGGCTTGTCGTCGATGTTGCCAATTAGCAGATCAAGGTCACCATCGCCATCGAGGTCGGCAAAACGCGGCTGCGAAAAAGGCAGACTCGGCACACCGCTGGGATTGAAAATGCCCGACTGCTGCTGCCACGGCTGCGCAACAATGGTACTGAAAGCCATCGTAATTATCAAAGCTGTAAATATTACTCGTTTCATAGTTTGGTTTTTTAAATGATGTTACCCAATTAAAAGAGCTTCAGCAAAATTAAAAATAATTTTTGAGTCTTAAAATGCAAAAAATAGTACATTTGCAGCCCGCTTCAAAAAAGGCGGAATAAGTTCAGAGATCATCATGGGGCATTAGCTCAGTTGGCTAGAGCGTTTGACTGGCAGTCAAGAGGTCATCGGTTCGATTCCGATATGCTCCACACGAAAAGAGGCAGTTACAAATGTAGCTGCCTTTTTTTTCGTATTTCTTTCCTTCATATCACTCTACCATCAGATTATTTTTCCACAGATCATCCGGTTTCAATAGTGTTATCATCTCCTCATCAAAGCTGTAGATATCTTTCCGGAAGTTTAGCTGGTTATTGTCGTCAACCCAGGCGGTTTAATGTTTCCACATAAAGCACCTTGTCTTTGCAGGACTATTTTGTAACATATTTATGCTAAAGTTGTTACGAAAATAACATAAAGTGTCGCAAATATGTACTATTAGTACGACATAATTAAAGATGGTACTACGTGCAAAGTATTGATGATAAGGTGTCACCAAAGATTAGGAAAGTGGAAAGGGGGACACTGTTTTTCACCGAAGACTTTCACTCTAAAAACGAATTAGCCGTCAAGAAAATGAAAAGCCTTTAAAGGAAAAGATTTGATGTGATGTTAGAGTTATTTTCGCTTTTAACTTCGCCCCTGGTTATTTCCTGCTACTCTGCATTGCTGGCTCTTCGCCTAACATCTCCATCATCTTCTCGTCAAAGCTGTAGATGTCTTTCCGGAAGTTTATCTGTTGGTTGTCGTCCACCCAGGTGGTTTGGTAGACGAAGTAGATGATGGGTTTTTGGCGGAGTTCCACGGTGGTTGTTTTGCCGCTGGCAATAATTTCGCGCAGCTCCTTTTCGGTCATTTGTTTTTCGAGCAGATGCAAAGCCAGGCGCTCAGGTTCCTGCAGTCGCACGCAGCCATGACTATAGCCGCGCTCATATTGCTGGAATAGGGATTTGGAAGGGGTGTCGTGCAGATAGATATTCTGATCGTTGGGAAAGAGAAACTTTACCTTGCCAAGCGCATTTATTCTGCCAGGCTTCTGAACGACATGATACGGGAAGTTGTCGGCAGTAATGTTTGCCCAATCGACATCAGTGGGGTTGATGGTGTCGCGGCTCACATACGAACCTTTGAGCAGGACGTATTGGTTTTTTTCGAGGTAGCTGGAGTCAGATTTCATTTTCGTCACCATTTCCCGGCGGGTGATGCTGGGCGGGACGTTCCACGTAGGGTTGAAAACGATGTACTTTATCGTGTTGAGCAGGATGGGCGTAGGATTGCTCACATTGCCGACCACCACATTCATTTGCGCTTTCACCTTGTTGTTGCGGTAGGAGCGCAATACAAATTCGGGAATATTCACCACAATATGTTCTTTGTCGTGCAGGTGGGGCAGCCAGCGCATGCGTTCCAGGTTAACGGCCAGTTGCTTGATGCGGTAATCGACACTTCGGTTCATTGCTTCCTGCGTATTTTTACCAATGATGCCATCGGGTTTTAGTCCGTGACGCTGCTGAAATGAAGTCACCGCCATTTTTAACTCTTCGTCAAAAAGGGGCGAAAGGTTGGTGGTGTCTTTTGGTTGTAGATCGCCGGTAGCCAGCAGCAGCTTACGAACGGCAACTGCATGTGTGCTGCTGTCGCCCGTTTCGAGGGTTTCAAAAAATCCCGGCAAAGGCCAACCACCGTTTTCCTGTGTTTTGATTAGCTGTGCAAGATAATTGCGCAGGCGGTTGTATTGAATATCTTGTGGCCGCAGTTCGTCAAACGATTGTGGTATCTGATGTTTTTTTAATGCTTTGGTAAGCAGTTCGGGCAGGTTTACTTGTTGCTTTATCTTTTTCCAGCCGGAACTAAACTTTGCCGGGTCTACAATGCCATTCTGCAAATCTTCAGCGTATGCAAACCACGCCCGTGAAAGCACTATGTCGAGCCGTGCATATAAATTGGGTAGAGTGGGATCGTCGTCATCGAGAAGTGTTATTTGATTGACTTGTTTCTCAATTTCGTCAACACCGTAGTTGAGGGGATTGAGCCCGTCGGTTCGGGCATTTTGGATATTTACAAACAGATCCTGCACGTTGCGGTTTAGCCTGTCGTCGTCGAGCCACATGGGATGGTTGCCATTTATGTTATAAAATTCAACCAGAAGATTCTGCTCATTTGCCGGAAAGGCAAATTCATCAAAATGATTGTTGACGGAGATTATGCTCAAATATTTCTTGTTTGCCTTGCTTTTGATGATAGGAGTAGGGAGCGGTTCGAGGTGCGTTTGCAAAGGCGGACGATGTGACCGGCACGAAAAAGTGAAGAGCAAAAGCAACGTTAATGCAACTGTTGCCAAATTGCCGGCCAAACGGATCAATCGTTGATTGTATGCAGAGGTATTTATTGATGAATTGGTGGCGTGAGTTGTAAAAGTTTGCCTGGATTTTTCCGGTTTGATCATGTCTGGGGTTGTTATTCATTTGTTGATTGATAACCGGCACCACAGTGAATATCATGCCAAACAAGTTTCAGCATGTGATTTTAGGAATATTTAGCGAAAGCGGCTTGTAATAAAGTAAAAAAGCCTGGTACGATAATTTACCTGGTGCGGAGAACATAGAATTTATTCCACACCATGGCAGAGATGCGAGCCGAAGAATTTAGGTAATCAAGTTGCCGAACCCGGCGGATTCAGGATTGATGAGTGCTGCAAATACTTTTTGTCGGGATAATAGATAAACAGCAGGCTGCCGTCGCAGATGGTTTCTATCACGTCTTTGTAGATTTCCATCGACACCGACGGGCATCCGAAGCTGCGCCCCAGGCGGCCATATTTGTTAATAAAATCAGGACTCACGTAATCGGCACCATGCATTACAATGGCACGCTCGCGGGCGTTTTTGTTAAAATTGCCATCCACACCATCGAGCCGCAAAGAGAGGCCATGCTTGCCCTGGTAGGTTATGTCGGTAACGTAAAAGCCGATGGAGCTCATGTAGCTGCTGGGGATGTCGGAAAATGTTTTTGCAAACTCATCGCCTGAGTTACGGCCATGCGCCACATAATCGTTAAAAAGCACTTTACGGGTCTTCAGATCAATTACCCACAGGCGTTTTTCGTTGGAAGATTTGCTGAAATCGAT
Source organism: Bacteroidales bacterium (assembly GCA_035647615.1). NCBI lineage: Bacteria > Pseudomonadati > Bacteroidota > Bacteroidia > Bacteroidales > Bacteroidales bacterium. Next base: position 99,798 of record DASRND010000029.1, read on the forward strand.
TACCGTGAGAATGCTCTTTTTGATTTTTTGGGTGGCCTTTAAATTATTAAAACCTTTTATCGCTAAAGCGAAAACATCGTAGGACGGATAGTTTTGATTGATTGAACCGATTTCTTCGTAAAGCTCGGGTGCTTTGGCGTAAGCATCACTGGTTGGAGAAGAGGGAGTGGTGGCAGATAAATGTGAAGTAACAAACGAGAGGCCTGCAAAAGCCAATAATGCGAACGAGATCGCAATAAGTTTTTTGATCATCGGCAGTCTATAGTTTTTCGATATTTGTGTTGTGAAGATAAATAACTGCTCAGTTCCGAAATTATTGCCGGTTCATAATTTTAGTTAAAAAATGATGGTTCGAGTGCGTGTCAATCAGCGAGTCATTAATTATTAGCATCCTCCCATTATGAATAAAACACAAGCAAACATACTTAACATTGCCGCGTCTGTTTCCGCGCAAGGCATGCCTTGTCTCTACTCATCCTGAACTTTCCTTCCCGAAGCAAAAAAGCTACGCTGAAAAAAAATCAGCATGAGCACGCCAATGGTGATGGCTGAATCAGCCAGATTGAATACCGGGCGGAAGAACACAAATTCCTGCCCGCCAAGCAGCGGCACCCACTGCGGGTAGTAACCCTCGATGATGGGGAAATAAAACATATCCACTACCCGGCCATGCAGAAAGCTGCTGTAGCCGCCGCCTTCGGGCATAAACTGGGCAACGGAATGAAAAGTGGACTGGCTAAAGATCATGCCGTAAAAAGCGCTGTCGATCATGTTGCCGGCGGCACCGGCAAATATCAGCGCAATGCATACCAGAAGCAGCGTGTTTGCTTTTTTCTGAATCAGGTTGTAAAGGTACCACCCGATGGCTGCTATGGCGGCAAGCCGGAAAAGGCTCAGCAGCAGCTTGCCCCATTCTCCGCCAAACGACAGCCCGAAGGCCATCCCTGGGTTTTCGGTAAAATGTATGATAAACCAGTTGCCAGCCACGTGGAACTCCTGCCCCAGCGACATGGTAGTTTTGATATAAATTTTAAGAATCTGATCCAGAATCAGGATCACAAAGATGACGATCAGCGGCTTTTTCAACGGAGAAAAACTTTTGGTAGTAATGGTAGCGTGATTCCATAGCAAAGCACCCTGCCGGCCGGGAACCGAAAGGGCGCTTGTATGATTTGGTGTCGGCTAAAGCTCAAAACTATCTGCGTTGCGGAGTTTGCTGCAGCTTGGCTTCGATGCTAAGGGTAGCATGTGGTACGCTGCGCAGGCGTTCTTTGCTTATAAGTTTGCCCGTAGCGCGACAGATACCGTAGGTTCCGTTTTCGATGCGCATCAGTGCGTTCTCCAGGTTGGTGATGAACTTCTGCTGACGTGCGGCCATGCGGCTGTTTTCTTCCTTCGACAGCACACTGTATCCTTCTTCGAGTACCTTAAAAGTTGGTGAGGTATCGTTGGTATCGTGTTCGTTGTTGTTGGTATAGGCTTCGGTGAGCAGCGTGAGATCGACGCGTGCTTTTGCCAGTTTTTCCAGAATTATCAGCTTGAACTCCTCGAGTTCCTCTTGATTGTATTTGCTTTTGGCAGTTACATTTTCGTTGTTTTCTGTCATGATTTCCAAACTTTAAAAAATTACTACTTCATAATAACTATTATCCGGCCTTTTCTATCGAGATCATGGTTTGCAACTCGTCTCCTATCTCTATGGTTTCGCTCTGCTGTTCATTAATGCTTTCGACCAATTCGAGCGAAAGCGCCAGCGTTTCCGAGCAAATGTAATTATAATTGTTTTCGATGGCCTGATTTATTTTTTCAGAATCTTTTGCAATGATAAGGTTTATTTTGTCGATTACTTCGTAGCCCTTGTCCTTGCGAAGGTTCTGGATGCGGTTCACCAGGTCGCGGGCAATGCCCTCATCGATCAGCTCCTCGGTGAGGGAGATGTCGAGGGCCACGGTCAAGGCTCCGTCGTTGGCGATAAGCCAGCCGGGAATATCTTCGGTGATTATCTCTACGTCACTAAGCAAAATCTCGATCATTTCGCTATCCAGGTGCAGTTGGTAGCTGCCGTTTTTCTCGAGTTGATCGATCTGTGCCGGAGTAAAAGCAACAAGCTCGGCAGCCAGTTTTTTCATCTGCTTGCCATAGCGTGGTCCCAATTCTTTAAAGTTAGCTTTCAGGCTCTTGCTCACGATGCCGCTGTCGTCTTTCAGAAACTCCAGTTGCTTCACGTTTACTTCCGACAATATCAGATGCTCTACCGCCGACACCTGCTCTTTGAACTGTGGGCTTAACAGCGGCACCATAATTTTGTTGAGCGGCTGGCGCACTTTTATCTTAACTTTTTTGCGCAGCGATAGCGCCATCGACGAAATTTTTTGCGCCAGCTGCATCTTCTGCTCCAGGTCTTCGTCTATCATCGATGTATTGGCCACGGTCATATCCATGAGGTGCACTGATGGTACGTTGTATCGGTGGGTAATGCTGTTGAGATCGGTGAAGAGCCTTTCGGCGAAAAAGGGAGCCAGCGGTGCGCTGAGCACTGCCAGTGATTCCAGACACTGGTAAAGCGTTTGGTAAGCCGAAATTTTGTCGCCGGTCATCTCACCTTTCCAAAAACGCCGACGCGAAAGGCGCACGTACCAGTTACTGAGTTTATCGTCTACAAATTGCGCAATGGCTCTCCCGGCGCGGGTGGGTTCGTAGTCGTCCATGGCAGCATCTACCTGTCCGATGAGTGTGTGCAATTCCGAAAGTATCCAGCGGTCAAGCTCCGGACGATCAGCTAAGGCGATCTCTTCATGCGAATAATCAAACTTGTCGATGTTTGCGTAAAGCGCAAAAAATGCATAGGTGTTGTAAAGGGTGCCGAAAAACTTGCGTTGCACCTCGGCAATTCCTTCGAGGTCAAATTTCAGATTGTCCCAGGGCTGCGAGTTGGTGATCAGATACCAGCGCGTGGCGTCGGGGCCATAGGTATTGATTGTTTCAAAAGGATCGACGGCATTGTTGAGACGCTTCGACATTTTGTTGCCGTTTTTGTCGAGAACCAAACCGTTGGAAACACATGTTTTGAAAGCCACCGAGTCGAAGATCATGGTGGAGATGGCGTGTAGCGTAAAAAACCATCCGCGCGTCTGATCAACACCTTCGGCAATAAAATCGGCCGGGAAATAGGATTCGAGATCTTTATTTTCGAATGGATAATGAAACTGCGCGTAAGGCATGGCGCCGCTGTCGAACCATACATCTATCAGGTCGGGTTCGCGCGTCATACGCTGGCCGCTCTCCGACACCAGAATGATGTCGTCGATGTAGGGACGGTGCAGGTCGAAACTATCGTAGTTTTCGTTCGACTGATCGTTGGTGTCGAAAGCTGTGAGCGGATTCTCTTCCATAAAGCCGGCTTCGATAGCTTTCTCTATTTCGGCTTTTAATTCGGCCACCGAGCCGATACATTTTTGTTCTTTTCTATCTTCCGTAGTCCAGATGGGCAATCCCACGCCCCAAAACCGCGAGCGCGAAAGGTTCCAATCCACAAGGTTTTCGAGCCAGTTGGCAAAGCGTCCCAGACCGGTAGCGCGCGGCTTCCAGTTGATGGTTTCGTTGAGCCGGATCATGCGCTCTTTGTAGGCTGTAGTTTTTATAAACCAGGAGTCGAGCGGATAATACAGTACCGGTTTGTCGGTACGCCAGCAGTGTGGGTAGTTGTGCACGTACTTTTCTATTTTGAAAGCCTGGTTGTTTAGCTTGAGCATCACCGAAAGGTCTATGTCAAGTACAGGGCTTTGCTCGTCGGCAGTGGCGTCGTATTCGTTTTTTACATATCTGCCGGCATATTCGCCGTAGGTATCCACATCTACAAATTGACGAACAAAATCATCGTCGAGTTCTTCAATTCGGAAAAGGCGTCCCTGCAGGTCGACCATCGGGCGGCGGCTGTCGGTTTTATCTATCAGCACCAGCGGCACAATACCTGCAACGCGTGCCACACGGTCGTCGTCGGCGCCAAAGGTGGGCGCAATATGTACGATGCCGGTTCCATCTTCGGTGGTTACAAAGTCGCCGGTGATTACTCTGAATGCATCGCCATCAGGCTTTATCCACGGAATGAGTTGTTCATAACGAAGGCCTTCGAGCTGGCTTCCGCTAATTTCATTAATAATCTGGTAAGGCACCAGCTTGTCGCCGGAATTGTATTCGGTCAGCGCAATTTCTTGTGCCTTTGGATTGAAATAGCTGTTCACCAAATCTTTGGCCAGCACCACCGTGATGGGTTGTCCGGTATAGGCATTAAAAGTGCGGACTACAACGTATTGTATTTTGTTGCCTACCGCAAGTGCGGTATTGCTCGGTAATGTCCAGGGCGTGGTGGTCCAGGCCAGGAAAAACGCTTCTTCATTTTCTTTGGAAAACAAAAAGTGCGATTTATCGTCGTCGATTACTTTAAACTGAGCGGTGACGGTGGTATCTTTCACATCACGGTAGCATCCCGGCTGGTTAAGCTCGTGGGTGCTTAGGCCGGTGCCGGCAGCTGGTGAATATGGCTGGATGGTGTAGCCTTTGTAAAGCAGATCTTTTTTGTAAAGTTTCGACAAAAGATACCACACCGTTTCGATGTATTTGTTGTCGAAGGTGATGTATGGATCGTCAAGATCTACCCAATAGCCCATCTGTCGCGTCAGGTCGTCCCACTCGCCTTTGTATTTCATCACTTCTTTGCGGCAGGCGTCGTTGTATTGTTCCACCGTTATCTTGCGTCCGATGTCTTCTTTGGTGATGCCAAGGGTTTTTTCGACAGCTATTTCGATAGGCAACCCATGGGTGTCCCAGCCCGCTTTGCGCGGAACATAAAAACCTTTGAGGGTTTTGTAACGGCAAAAAATGTCTTTGATGGTGCGGGCCATAACATGATGGATGCCCGGCTTGCCATTGGCCGACGGCGGCCCTTCGTAAAAGATATATTTCGAGCCATCCTCCCGGTTTTTTAAACTGCGGTGGAAGATGTCGTTTTCTTCCCAAAAAACGCGAATTTCGTCTGCGATTTTAGGAAGATTCAGTTGGTTGTATTCGTTGTATCTTGCTGACATGTAAAAAATTTGCACTTAAAAAATTTGCGGCTGCAAAAATATAAAAATAAACTCAACAGATTTTCCTACTTTTGCTCATCATTAAAAAATAGCAAGTTATGAAAAAATTCCTGACGTTACTTTTCGCAGCTTTCCTGGCAGTTTCTGCCGCCGGACAAGTGGACAAAATGAAAGATGTTCTCGACGATGAGATGGATGCCGGCAACTACACCTTGCGCTTCTACGATGCCCTCAGCGGAAATCCGATAAAAGGCGCCATTATTACCATCGAAGATGCAGGTACTTTCTTTACCGATGCCGAAGGGAAAATCAAATTTCCGCGTGGCGAAGAGGAGGCTTTGTACCTGGTTAACTTTGCTGCCGATGGCTACATCACCACTGATGTAAGTCTGGAGGCTTTGGCCGGCACAATTTTCAACAATCGCATTTCCGTATCGCCGGTGATGGCCATGGAAAACATGCGCATCATTGTTGATTGGGGGCGTCGTCCTGCCGATCTGGATGCTCATCTTACCAAAGATAAAAGCTACCACATCTCTTATCGCGACATGAAAGTGTCAGATGACGGCGAAGCCCGCCTCGATCGCGACGACACCGACAGCTGGGGCCCCGAAACGATTACCATTCGCGAAGTGAATACAGAAGGTCACTACGAATTCTGGGTGCATGATTACACCAACCGCGCCGACGAAAATTCCCGTAAGCTTAGCAAATCCAAAGCAACCGTAAAAGTGTATGGCAACAACCGCTTGCTCGAACAATTTCCCATTCCCACCGACGGCCGCGGCAACAAATGGCATGTTTTTACGATCGACCACGGTAAGATAGTCCCAACCAATTACATCACTGCAGAATAATAGTGAAGGAACAACTTTGGATTTTTCATTAGCATAAAAAACAACTTATGCGGTTTTGCTTTTTATTGATTTTCACAATGACTTTATCGGTGGCTTACGCCGATGAGTTTGTGGTGCGATCATTTACCCTGGCGGAGACTGATCTTTCGGCGCTGCGCTATGAGCGCAAGGATGCCAACGACGAAGCCTGTGCCATTATAAAAGTGCGTACCGATCTGCGTGACCTGGCTTTCGATGCCGGCAAATATCTGGTAGGCGATATTCAGCTAAAAAGCGGCGAATTTTGGCTGTATGTTTCGCCGGGCGAAAAGAGGATCACCATTTACAAAGATGGTTTTATTACAAAACACATCCCCCTGAATCTCCCTGTCGAATCGTCGAAAGTGTATGTGCTCGAAGTTACCAACAAGCAAAAGGCCACCGCTGCCACCGGTTCGCTCATTCTATTCACCGATCCGCCGGGCGCCATGGTAAAAATCAGAGAGCTTTCGGGGCTGGAGTTTACCACTCCCGACACGCTCAAAAACTATCCTGCATTTCCTTATTCCGTTACCATCACCAAGTTTCGCCATGCTACCCTCGACACCATCCTTACCGTGCATCCCGGCGAAATGATTGCCCACCATATTACTCTCACGCCTGGCTGGGGCGATGTGCTGATAGCCGTGGAGCCGGAAGATACCAGAATTTTTATTAATAATAAATTTGTGGGCACCGGCGATCAGAATTTTGTTGGTGATGCAAAGGGAGTCGATGTAGGGCGTCATACCATCAGCATCCGTCACGACAATTATTATGAGCAGGAGCAGCAGATTGAGGTATTTCCCGGAGAGCGAACAAATTTGAAATACAAACTTGACCCAATGCTGGGGATATTAAAAGTAGAAACCCCCATGGGTGCTATCCTGCATATCAATAGTAAAATGGCCGGACGAGTTCCTTACACAGATACGCTTCTGACGGGTAATTATCAGATTACGCTTTCGGCGGAAGGATATCTGGAGGTGACCAAAACCATTATTATAACCGAGAATAATATCACTTACGTTAATGAAGAGCTACAGCACAGCCGGCTTGTGAGCATTACTTCGAAGCCAGCGCAAGCTGAAATTTATCTGGATGGGAATCTGGTCGGTGTTACGCCGGCGACTATTTTGATGGGCTATGGTGCTAACCAGCTATTATTGCGAAAAGCAAAATACCACGACCTGCATGAAAATGTGCAGGTAGGAAAAGATACTGATGCGCTGCATTTTAGCCTGAAGCCTGATTTGCTGGCGGTAACTGTCTCGACAAACCCGGCCGGAGCACAACTGTATGTTGATGGCAAAAATCGGGGTCTCACTAATAAAGAGCTGGAACTGCCTTATGGCAAATATAGCGTGAAGGTTTACAAGCAAGGCTATTTTACCAGACAGCGCAATGTGGAGGTGATCAAATCCGGACAAACAGTAAATTTCGACCTGCGCAGCTCCGATCATTACCGTCTTGGAATAATGTATGGCCTGGACGATTCCTGGGGTGGCGAATTTACTTGGGCACGCTCTTCGGTGGGCATTGGCGTGGGAGGCTACAGTCCGTCTGCAGAGGAGTTCAGCCAGACCGTGCAGCATCAAAATGTGGATGTTTCACATTATTCCGATCTTTCACTTAGCGCTCCCGCAGGAAAAGAAAGCAACGCCGACTCGGTGGACTTTTTCTTTTCATTGAAACTACATTTTTTCCTATCGAAATTGCCCGGTTTGTCCATCGTTGCCGGAACCACAATTGGCAAGGTTTACTATTCCGATGTTTATCTGGCGGGCGAAGATTATTCCCATAAATATTACGGTGACAAAATCCTCAAAGGCGACTATTTTTCGGTGGCGCACAAAGGGAAATGGAAATTAAATCCTATTGTCGGAGTGTCGCTGCGGTTGCTGCGCTATTTTTATGTGAGCGGCGAAGTTTGGTTCAACACCGAGCATGGCACCCAATTTCTTACTGCCGGCGGCATGTGTTTTCCGCTTAAATAAGGGTTTGGAGAATTGCGATCCTCTTCGGGACTGCGAATCTGGTATTTTGGACAACCCGATAGCTTGACGAACCGACAACTTTTTCCTACTTTAGTTTGGGCGGGCTGTGCCTCAGCCGGTCTATTTTTACAGTCTGAGCCTGTTCCAATGATTAGAAAAAGCAGGCCAAGCCTCAGCCGAATGTCAGGGGTTAAAAATCCTACAACTTAATAACCCGACAACCTCTTCCCCCTTCGTTAAACTATTTTAAAGATGGTGCATCCAAACTACCTATTGCCTATGTTTGTTTAGACACCTTTGATTTGTAAACCTTTAAAAACAAAATTATGAAAGTCGTCATTTTGCATCATCATCTCAATCCGGGTGGTGTAACGCGCATCATGCAGTTGCAGGCGGAGAGTTTGCGCAGCGCATTTCCTGAAATTGAAATCGTTGTAATTACCGGCCATGCCACCGACCCAAAACCCTTTGAGGTGCTCAATGTAACAATCTTCGAATATCTGCCACTCGATTATCTGTACCGCAGCCGTGGGCTTGAAGAGGAGTTGCCGGAGCTTTTTGCCGATATCACAAACTTTCTGAAAAAGCATATCGACCGGCAGACGATTATTCATGCGCATAACCTGAACCTCGGCAAAAATCCTGTGCTCACCCTGGCACTCTCGACCATGGCGCGCCAGGGCTATCATCTGTTCAACCATTGCCACGACTTTGCCGAAGACCGTCCCGACAACATGGAGTTTCTGCAGGAGATCATTGAAGATTATTTTCAGGAGGATTTGCACCAGGTGTTGTATCCTGATAATTCCACCAGCTTTTTTGCCACGCTCAACAGTTTCGATTACCAGAGGTTGTTGCAGGAGGGCATTCCTGAAAAACGTGTCACGCTGCTGCCCAATCCGGTGAATGTCAACAAAACGGAGGGGACGGTTGTTGAAAATGTGCGCGATGAGATCTGCCAGACATTGGGGTTGGATGGCAACAAATTGTTGATCACCTACCCGGTGCGGGTGATACGCCGGAAGAATATCGGTGAGTTTATTTTGCTCAGCGCTATGTTTGCCAATCGTGCCCACTGGCTGGTTACACAGCCTCCCAGGAATCCCGTGGAGGTGAAGCCTTATCAAAACTGGAAAGGTTTTTGCCAGCGCTTTCAACTTGATATTGTTTTTGAAGCAGGGATTAAAGTGGACTTTATGAAACTGATGATCGCCAGCGATCTCTGCCTTACCACCAGCATACGCGAAGGTTTTGGCATGGTATTTTTGGAACCGTGGCTGCTCGGCACGCCGGTAATGGGACGCAATATTGACTATGTTACCAGCGACCTGATAGAAAGCGGCGTTCGGTTTCCGCTGCTGTACGAAGAGATAATGGTGAAAACAGAAAACGGGATCACTGACTTCGCTAAGCTGGAGATGAATCAGCAGCAGCAAATCATCGGTAGGGTATTGCAGGATGAAGCTTTCGCTGAAAAAATCCGTCGGCAAAACCCTGCGCTTCTGAAGCTCTTCGACGAGGTGCCTGGGGTGGTGATCGAAAACAATCGCAAGGTAATAGAAGAGAAATATTCATTAAATAACTATGCACACACACTCTATGAAGTATATCGAAAAATGGTTGAACACGATGACCGACCTTCAGCCGATACCCACCGCAGTGGCTCCACGACTGGATAAAATCGACGGAATTAAAGCTATCATCTTCGACATTTATGGCACCTTGGTAGTCTCGGCCTCCGGCGACATTGACCAGATAGACCTCTCCCAGCAAAATATGCGCACTGCCCTCGAAGAGGCAGATTATCTTCTGCCTGAAAATAACCCGAAAAAAGGAGAAGCTGTGGTAGCTGAACTGTTACAGAAATTTACCGACACCCTGCGAAAACACCAGCAGCAGTTGCGTGATGCCGGCGTTCCTTTTCCCGAAACCGACATCCGCCTGGTGTGGGACGAGTGGCTGAAATATGCCCTCGATAGCGCGTACATTACCACCAACGGTGCTTCCGACATCACCCGGTTGACGTTTGTCTTTGAAATGCTCAGCAACAAAATACATCCCATGCCTGACATGCTCGAGGTGCTGCATTATTTTCACGACCGGAAATATCCACTTGGCATCGTTTCCAACGCACAGTTTTACACGCCGGTGATGATGAACTATTTCATCGATGGCCAGGCCAGAAATACCGAGAGCCTGCCGCTGTTCAACGACGACATCACGCAATTTTCGTATAGTTTGCGCAAAGCAAAACCGGATCGTACGCTCTTTGCTCCGGTGCTTAAAGCTTTGAAAGAAAACTATGGCATCGCGCCGCAGGAGTCTGTTTTTGTAGGCAACGACATGTACAACGACATTTATCCGGCGCAGGATATGGGAATGAAAACGGTGTTTTTTGCCGGCGACGAGCGGGCATTGCGCTTACGCGAAGACAAAGCGGAGGTGAAAAATCTGCGCCCCGACGCTGTGATTACCGAATTAATACAACTCAAACAAATCATCAAATAATGAACGTTCATCATCTTAACATAGGAATTTTGCACTCGCTCATCGGCAAAAACGATGGCGTTTCGATCGTGATCGATCAAACGGTGAATGCCATGGTGAACGATATGGGCATCCGGCTGGGAAACATTTATTTTCTGGCAGCGCATATCTCGCCGCGCTTCAATGCCGAAACCGACGACATCTTTTGGCATAAGAACAAAATTCACAAAAAGATCATCAAATATTTTGCGGCCAAGCCGCCCAAGGGATTGGCAGAGCTTATCCACAGCGAGGCGATGTATGCCAAGGAAGTCATTGCCCGATTTGTAGAAAAGCACCAGATCGACCTGCTCATTGCCCACAACACGGCGCATCCGTATAATTTTATCACCGCTGTCGGGTTGGGATATTATCTCGAAGAGCTGCGCGGCAAGGGCATCATCTGGCCCAATGTGATGGTATGGTGGCACGATTCCTATTTCGAGCGCGATATTTTTTCAAATCCCAATCCGGTAATCGAAAAGTTTTTGAAATACCTTCCCGGCACCGAAATCGACGGAATAGCTTTTATCAACAAATCGCAGATTGAGCTGGGCAAGCGCTGGTTTTCGACTTACAATGCGCCGCGGCTGGAGTCGTTTTTCAAGCAGCGTGCTGTGGTAATTCCCAACACCAGCGACATCACCTGGGAATGGGAAGACAAACCCTGGGACAGCGACCAGTTGATTCATCCGCCGGTGGATAATTACAACAACTCCTTTTTTGAAGATGTGGGTTTGAAAGAAGAACTCTCCAAACGCAAAATGACCATGCAGGATGCCGTGATACTGCTGCAACACACGCGTGTTGTTCCGCGAAAGCGTATTGAAACGGCTATTGATATGGCTTTTGAACTGGAGAAGAAATACCTGAATCACGGCATTAAAAAATGTGTGACGGTGCTGGTGAGCGGCCATTCGGGTGACGAACAATTTGAATACAAAAAGTATTTAAAAATATATTTTAATGAAAAGCTGGCGCATCATCCGCACAGCAACGTGGTGTTGATATTTGGCGAAAGCCACATCCTCTCCCACCGCGATATTATTGTGGATAAGAAATATTACAAGTTTGCCGAAATCCCGGCTATCGTAGCTTCGGTGGGCGGTGTAGGTACTTTCTTTAGTGAGGTGGAAGGCTTTGGCAACAACCTGCTCGAAATGATCTCGTTCGGATTGCCGGTGGCCATCAATCGTTATAAAGTTTACAGAGAGGAAATCGAACATCTGGGTTTCCGGCTTCCGGCCATCAACAACGACGAACTGACAGATGTTGTGGTGGAAGAAACCTTCAGGCTGCTGACCGACATCAGCTACCGCAACCAAATGATCCTGCACAACCTTAAAGTACTCAACGAAAAACTTGGCCATGCCATCATTTCCGACAAGCTCACACCATTGATCATCAATATGTTTACACGATTATTAAAATGAGTTGTAAAAATCCAAACGACAAAACCCAAATGACAAATAAAATTCAAAAAACAATTTCAAAAACTTCTAACACTTTGTTTTTTGATCATTGAAATTTATTTGGGTTTTGTATTTTTTATAATGGAATTTGTACTTAAATTGCTAAATCTGAATTAAAAAACAGACAATATTTTGTAACCAATTGTATCACAATCTAAAACTATACTGAGATGGGTGATTTTTATCAAAACGGATTGGTAACTACGCTTACCGATATGAAAAACCGGCCGATCGAAGACCTCGAAGCTGAGCTTCAGCGTTTCTCGGTGCAACGGCCCATGGGGCTAATCATTCCAAGTCTCTATTCGGAACTTGAGAATGAAGCACTCAAAACCATTGTTGACGAGCTTTGCAAGGTGCCCTATCTCTCAGAGGTGATCATCGGGCTGGACCGTGCCACCGAAAAAGAGTTTCACCATGCACGCGAATATTTTTCGCGGCTGCCCCAAAACCACCGCATCCTCTGGCACGATGGCCCGCGACTGATGGCGCTCGACAAACGGCTCAAAGAGATGAAGCTCGAACCCGACCAGATGGGCAAAGGGCGCAACGCCTGGTACTGCTTTGGCTATATGCTCGGTTCCGGCAAGTCGGAAGCCATCGCCCTGCACGATGCCGACATAATAACCTACCACCGCTCCATGCTTGCCAAGCTGCTTTATCCGGTGGCAAACCCCTATTTTAATTACCGTTTTTGTAAAGGCTATTACTACCGCGCCGACCAGGAACATATCAAAGGCCGCGTGGTGCGTCTGCTCGTTACGCCATTGCTGCGGGCACTCAAAAAGTTCTTCGGCCCTATGGAATACCTCGAATACCTCGACAGCTTTCGCTATCCGCTGGCAGGCGAGTTTTCGATGCGCGTGGACATACTTAAAACCATCCGCATTCCCTCCGACTGGGGGCTTGAGATTGGCATCCTGTCGGAAGTGCATCGCAACAACTCCACCAACCGCATTTGCCAGGTAGAGATTGCCGACCGCTACGACCACAAACACCAGGAGTTGTCACCCGACGATCCCGGCAAAGGACTTGCTAAAATGGTGTACGACATCGCTATGGCCATCTTTATTAAGCTGGCGCAAAATGGGGTGGTTTTTTCGCAGGGAACTTTCCGCTCCATCCGCTCCACCTATTTCCGCATCGGGCTCGACTTTGTGGAGCAGTACAGCGCACTCTCACGGTTCAACGGTTTTAAATACGATCGCAACCAGGAGGAAGAAACGGTGATGCTATTCTCGCGACTGGTGTATCAGGCCGGCGAAGACATGCTCAACAACTGGGATTACGCCGCATTTATCCCCAGTTGGCGACGCATACAAAGCGCCATCAGAGATTTTATCCCGGAATATTATGCTGCGGTGGAACAGGATAATAAGTAGAAAGAGGGTAAAAGATAGAGAGTAGAAGGGAGAAGATAGAGGGGAGAGGTGAGGAGTATTAATTGGTTCAGGGGCAAATGGCAAATTATAAATTACAAAAAAACAAATTTCAAACATTTGTAACGTGCTGGTAATTGAGTTTTGAATATTGAAATTTATTTGGGATTTGCTTCATTTTCCTTTGGGATTTACTTTTAAAGATTAATGTACTATGGATGATCATCACTATAAAAACCTGAATGAGCATTTTGTAAAACATTTTTGGCAACGGCTTACCAAAATTTATGGCCGGGAGCTGCCGCAGGAGGAGCTGCATGCTTTTCTGGAGCAGATCGATCGGAATGTAAAAGATAAAAAGCCTACCAAAAAATGGGATGAGCGCGATGTGCTGATGATTACCTACGGCGACAGCATCCGCAACGACACCGAGCCGGCGCTGCAGGTGTTGCACCGTTTTCTGAACCGCCATCTGAAAGAGGAGTTTAGCTTTGTGCATCTGCTGCCCTTTTTCCCCTATAGCTCCGACGACGGCTTCTCGGTGATCAACTACATGCAGGTAAATCCGGAGCTGGGTGACTGGGACGACATCATCCGCCTGAGCGAAGACTACAAGCTGATGACTGATCTGGTGATCAATCACATCTCCAAAAGCAGCCAGTGGTTTCAGAATTACCTCCGCGGCGAAGGTACCGGCAAGGATTTTTTTATTGAAGAAGACCCCGCCACCGACCTCTCGTTGGTGATTCGGCCGCGCAGCCTGCCGCTGCTTACACCTTTCGAAACCAGCAGCGGCATAAAATATCTGTGGACAACTTTTAGCGACGACCAGATCGACCTCAACTTTGCCAACCCTGCCGTACTGCTCGAAATGGTGAAAGTGATTTTGTTTTATCTGAAAAATGGCGCCTCGATGATTCGCATGGATGCCATCGCCTTCCTTTGGAAGGAACCCGGTACAAGCTCTTTGCACCTGGCACAGACGCACGAAATCGTTAAACTCATGCGCGATGTGATGGAGGCCGTCGACCCAAATGCCATTCTGCTTACCGAGACCAACGTCCCCAACAAAGAAAACCTCGAATATTTTGGACACGGCGACGAGGCGCACATGGTGTATCAGTTTTCGCTGCCGCCGCTGCTGCTGCATGCGCTGCATGTTGGTCATTCCAAATATTTTAACCAGTGGGTGGCCTCTCTACCCGAGCTGCCGCCGGGGTGTACCTATTTCAACTTTACCGCCTCGCACGACGGCATCGGGATGCGTCCCCTCGAAGGGCTTCTGCCGGAAGAGGAACGCGAGTCGTTGATCTACGGCATGAAGCAAAACGGCGGCGTAATCTCTACGCGCCGCAACAACGACGGCACCGACAGCGCTTATGAAATCAATATCACCTATTTCGACGCCATGAAGACAACCGTGCGTGGCGAAGATGACCTTCAAAAACAACGCTTCCTTGCTTCCCAAACCATCATGCTCGAGTTGCAAGGATTGCCGGCATTTTACATTCACAGCCTTTTGGCTACAGTCAACTACCACGAAGGCGTAAACGAAACCGGCAGGGCACGCACCATCAACCGCCGCAAATGGGACGAGCAGGAGATAGAAACCCAGCTGGCGCAGGATACCACGCATGCGGCAGTGCTCACCGAACTGAAAATACGGATCAACATCCGCAAAAAACAAAAAGCATTTCATCCCGAGGCGCGTCAGGAAATAATCGAAGCCGGCGAAGCCTTTATTGCGCTGCGACGCTCCAGTGCCGACGGGAAGCAGCGCATCCTGTGCATCACCAACATCACTCCGCAGCAGGAGGCATCGCTGCCCAACCTTCTCGATAACCCCGAAGAAACCATCGATCTTTTCACCGGTCAAAAACCAGAAATAAGAGATGGAGCATTTGTTTTGGAACCCTATCAAACGCTTTGGCTGGAGGGAAAGTAAGAAGTAGGTAGAATTTAGTAGGTAGGAAGAATTCGCGGCTTGATGGGATGCAAACCTCGACCGAAGGAGGAGGATGGCAATCCTAAAGTCTTCTGTAAAGCCAGTCCTCAGCCTTCAAGTTGCAATGCTCAGTCAACATCTTCTGCCCTCCTAAAATTTTCCTTACTATTTTTGCCCGGCACACAGCTTATTTTAAAGGTGCAAAAAAAGAATCAGCATGGAACGCATCACGCTATTTGCCGAAGTACTATTGCCGCTGCCTGTGGCCGGCACTTTTACGTACCGGGTGCCTTACGAAATGAACAGTGAGGCAGAGCCTGGGCGGCGTGTTGTGGTGCAGTTTGGCCGGCAGAAAATCTACACCGGCCTCATCCGCTCGGTGCACCAGAAGGTGCCGGAGCGATACGTCCCGAAATACATTCTTTCGGTGTTGGATCAGCAACCTGTCGTAAAGCCGGTGCAGTTCGATCTGTGGGAATGGATAGCCGGATATTATATGTGCACGGTGGGCGAGGTGATGAATGCCGCACTGCCCTCGGCGCTGAAGCTGGCCAGCGAGACGCGCATCGTGCAGCATCCCGACTTCGATGGAAAAACCGATCATCTCAACGAAAAAGAATTTCTGGTAGCCGAAGCCATCGACATACAGAAAACCCTCACCATCTCGGAGGTGTCGCGGATCGTAGAGTACAAAAAGGTGATTCCGCTCATCAAAACTTTGATAGAGAAAAAGGTGGTGCTGGTAGAGGAGGAGTTGCGCGACCGCTACCGTGCCAAGGTGGAGACTTATGTGCGCCTTTCGGCGGAATACCGCGATGAGATGGCGCTGCATCAGCTCTTTTCGGAACTCGAAAAAAAAGCCTTCCGCCAGCTCGAGGTGCTGATGACTTTTCTGCACCTGGCCGGCGCGGAAGCATACACGGGCAAAGCGCTGCCTCGCGCTGAGCTAACTGCCAATGCCGCCACAGCCCAAACGGTGACGGCGCTTGAGAAAAAAGGCGTGTTTGAAATCTTTGATGAAGTTACCAGCCGCCTGCAAGCCTTCGATGCAGTCACCTCGCCCGACGATCTGCTGCTTACCCCGGAGCAACAGGCGGCTTTTGAAAATATTGGCGAAAGCCTGAACCAAAAAAAGGTGACGCTGCTGCATGGCGTCACCTCCAGTGGAAAAACGGAAGTTTATATCAAGCTCATCCATCAGGTGATAAAGCAGGGGAAACAGGTGCTTTTTCTGTTGCCCGAGATCGCCCTCACCACGCAGATCATCAACCGCCTGCGCCGCTATTTTGGCGACAGCGTGGGCGTGTATCATTCCAAATATAGTGAGTTTGAACGGGTAGAAATCTGGAACCGCGTGTTGCAACATCCGGCAAACGGAGGCCCCGAACCCGGGAAATACCAGATCATTCTGGGCGCACGCTCGGCGCTGTTCCTGCCTTTCAGCAATCTGGGGCTGGTGATAGTGGACGAGGAGCACGACAGCTCCTACAAGCAATATGCTCCCGCCCCCCGCTACCTGGCGCGCGACACCGCCATTATGATGGCCAGCATGCACGGCGCAGCCACGGTGCTCGGCTCGGCCACGCCCTCCATCGAGAGTTATTACAATGCGACCTTTAATAAATATAACCTCACCGAACTCAAAAGCCGCTATGGCGGAATAGAGATGCCGGAAATACTGGTGGCTGACCTGCGCAACGAAACGCACCGCAAGACCATGAAGTCGCACTTCAGCTCTTTTTTATTAAAAAACATAGAGGAGGCGCTGGCGCAAAAGGAGCAGGTGATCCTGTTTCAAAACCGGCGCGGCTTCTCGCTGCGGCTCGAGTGCGACACCTGCCACTGGATGCCCTCGTGCAAGCACTGCGACGTTACGCTGATATATCATAAATACAACAACCAACTGCGCTGCCACTACTGCGGCTACAGCGAGCGCGTGCCCGACCGCTGCCCCGAGTGCGGCCACACGGGGCTGATGATGAAAGGCTTTGGCACCGAAAAGGTAGAAGACGAGCTGGCCATCATCTTCCCGAAAACACGCATTGCGCGCATGGACCTCGACACCACGCGCACCAAAAATGCGTATCAGAAAATCATCAGCGACTTTGAGGAGCAGCGCATCGATATATTGATAGGGACGCAAATGGTGACCAAAGGCCTCGACTTCGACCACGTGAGCGTGGTGGGCATCCTCAACGCCGACAACCTGCTGAGCTATCCCGACTTTCGCTCCTTCGAGCGCGGCTTTCAGCTTATGGCGCAGGTGAGTGGAAGGGCTGGGCGCAAAAACAAACGCGGCAGGGTGATCATCCAGACCTACAGTCCCCATCATGCGGTGATCCGTTATGTGATCGACAACAGCTACGATCTGATGTTCAGAAGTCAGTTGCAGGAGCGGCAGCAGTTTAAATATCCGCCTTTCTACCGGCTGATAGAGCTACAGTTGCAGCACAAAGATGCAGCGGTGGTAAATGAAGCCGCCACCGAGATGGCCGCTCTGCTTCGACAGCGGCTCGGACAGCTTATCCTTGGGCCGGAGTTTCCGGTGGTGCCGCGCATCAAAAACTATTTCCTGAAAAATATCCTCGTGAAGCTCGAAAAGAACGACCACACCCACCAGATGAAACTTGTGATTGCCGAAGTCATCGACCATTTCAAAACTACAAGCACCCACAAATCCGCCCGCGTGGTGGTGAATGTGGATCCGGTGTAGAGGAAAACTTTCATAAGACTCCTCTCTTCTTTACCAATGATATGTTTTTGTAGGAGTTTGAAGGGAGAAATCTACAAATCGCGATATGATTATTACCTCGGGCTGAAGTTTTGAAATTAAAAAAAAAGGGGATTGGAATAGATATTCCTTTGCTTTATTATTCGATGCTCTAATAATCGGCCTGGCGTTTTATTTTACCAGCTTGGAAATTTTCTTAAATTCCTCGGTGCCTGAATGGCGAAGCAATTCAAAGAGTATCGATTCGCTGGTGGTAATCAGGGCGCCTTCCTGCTGCATGCGGCGGATGGCTATCTTTTTGTCGTTGGGGTTGCGCGAGGCCACGCAATCCTCAACCACCACTGGATGATAACCATTACCGATCAGGTCGATGCAGGTTTGCAATACGCAAACATGTGCTTCGATGCCGGCCACGATTACATAGCGTGGGTTCACCTGCGAAAGCTGTTCGAAAAAAGCCGGCTCGTCACAGCAGCTAAAAGCCTGCTTTTCTACAAACTCTATTTCCTGCAGCATTTCCCTGAGCGGGGCTATGGTAAAGCCCAGCCCTTTGGTGTATTGCTCGGTTACCAAGATTTTAATATCAATGGCTTTCAGCCCTTCTATCAGGATGCCTGTGCGGCGTGTAAGCTCATCGTGATCAGCAATGTGCGGATAAAGTCGTTCCTGCATGTCGATGATCAATCCTACTGTTTCGTCTGCTAATATTCTCATAATGTTAAGGTATTTAGTTTTTAATATTAACAACAAAGATGGTAATAGGTTATTTCCAGAGGCGTAGCAGCAGGATTTCTGCGAGTAAAAAGGCAAGTGCCAGCCCAACAAAAAGCTTCCAGAGCCGCACACCGCTGTTGAGTTGCGCCACCGAAGCCGTAAGCGTCCGCTGCTGCGGCCCTGCGAGTACCTGAAACTGTTGCAGGCCGGCGTCGGCCAGCGCTTCTTCGATTGCCGCAGGACTCATCGTGCGCACATCCGATTCGGTGCGATCGTAGTTAAATGCCGCCGCCGCAACCTTCTTTTCGTTGGTAATGATGTCGTAGTTGCCGGCTTTATTAATGGCTCCTTCTACATACACCAGCAGTTGCGAACCGCTGCGGCGTATTTGCGGAATGATGCCAAAGTTGCCGTCCTGGCTGGTGATGTGCACCACCTGATCCACTTCCGTAGCATCAGTTTTGAGCGGGATGGCCGCACTTTTGCCAGCCACATAATAAAGTCTGGCAGGCGGCTGGCTTTGCAAAGCGATGTTGTAAATGGTGGGTACAAATAATGCGTGCTTTGGGAAATTGCTCCAGGCAGCTTCGAGTGGTGTGGTAGCCAGATAAACCATTCCCTGCCCTGCAGGCTCCCGTCCTAAGAAAATGTTGCCATTCTGAAGCTCGAGCAATGACTCCAGCATAGTGGTGGTATGGCGTCCAAGCGGGTAATGGCTGAATACAACCGGTAAGTCAAGATTTTCGGGTAGCGACTCAAAGACATCTTCGTAGATGCTGCTTTGAAGATTGATGCTGCTGATGCTTGTCCGCATGGTGTCGGAGGGCGCCAGCGTAACAGTTTGCAAAGTCATGAGCAGCTCGTTGTAGCTGCTGATATCGGCTTGCGGAGCCGGAAAAATCAACAGGCTGCCGCCACCTTCCACATACCTCCAAAGCTCGCGTGTAAGTCCGGTGGAAATATGCTTGATGCTGTTAAGAACGATCAGGTTTTGATTATTAAAAGCAGCATAATCCAGATAATTTGCTTTGGCATTTGTAAGCAAAAAGGTGGAATCGCCGGCAAAAAGTGCATTCAAAAACACGTTCTCATCGGGATCATTAATCACCAAAACAGGTATCTCGTTGCGGATGTCAAGGGTAAAATAAAATATGTCGTCGAAGGTGATGGGCGAATCGATAATGCTCAGCTCGCCATATTGAACGCCTGTTTCGAGATTGGTAAAAGGAAGATGGATCACCGTTTCCTGGTTGGCTTGTATGTCGAAGCTGGCAACGGCGCGCTGCTTTCCTTTGATTAAAAGCTTTGCAGGGATTTTTTCCAAATTTTGATCAGAGGCATTTTTGATACTTGCCGAAAGCGTTGCCTGTTGCCCGGCACGAAACACCGGAGCGTCAAACCAGATGCTGTCGATGTAGAGGTTGGCCACCTGATCAGCAGCTACGGGCACCAAAAAATTTTGCACTGCAGTATCTTCTACGATATTGCCGAAATCGGCAAAGGCGGGCTGGAAGTCGGAGATAAGATAGGCTCTGGGTGCCAGCTCTCGGTCTTTGGCAAAAAGCTCGCGCTGCCGCACCACCACCTCAGAAACTGGTCGTGTGGCAGGCGAAATCTCAACAGCATCCAGCAGCTCTGTGAACTCGTCGCGGCTTACAATGCGTTGATGTTGCGCCTCAAAGTCGTTGGTGAGCAACTGAAAACGATCGGAGCTTTTGTAGGCCTGCGCTATCTCGGCGGCTTTACCGGCAGCCTCTACCAGCAAGCTGCCATCGGGCGATGCAGCCTGCATGCTGTAGGAATTATCAACATAAATACTTACCAGATTTCCTGCCTGCTGACGCGTATGGTTTTGGCCGGAGGGCAGATAAGGCTGTGCAAAAGCAAGCACCAGCGCCGCAATGGCCAGGATACGCATGGCCAGGATGAGCAGATGCCGCAACTGCGACTGCTTCTGCGTTTGCTGCCGCAGCTCTTCAATAAATTTGACATTGGTAAAATAAACCTTGCGAAACCGTCGGAAATTGAAAAGATGAACAATGATAGGAATAGCAATGGCAACAAGTCCAATAAGATACAGCGGGTTAACAAATTCCATACGATCGTGGCTGAGTGAGTAATGTGATACAAGATAACGGAGGCAAAAGTAATTATTATCTCTGAGGCCATCTGCGCTGCCGATGACACTCTGAAAAAGCTGCACGTTCCAAGTGCCATTTGCAATCAACCGGCAGAGCTGAAAACAAACAGCAAAAAGCCTGAAGAAACTGTCGCTTCCTCAGGCTTTTTAGTGTTAAAATTTTAAGTCTTTAGTAATAAACTACCTCCAGGGCTTCTTCGCGTTTACTGGCAGCCTCATTCCACTGCGGCACCATTTGCTCCAGGAACTTTTGCTTATCAGCATGTAGTTTCTCCATAGGTAATCCCACAAATTGCTGTGCTTTTGCTTTGGTTTCGATGTCGGGATAAGGTACTGGATAAGGAGCGCCAATGGTGGTGAGGAGTGCGGCAAGTTCTATGCGCGCCTGCTGTGCTTCCTGCATGCCGGCACTGATGATGCGCAATATCTCGATTGAGTTGTGGAAGGCTGCTCCATGGGAGGCAGCAGCGATATCCCACCGAAACTGGGCGTGGCGGATAAATTTCTGGATAGGCTCCATCTGTTGTTGTGTGGCGCCAAATTCCCAGGCGTGGCCTGCTTCTACATGGGCGCGTACCAGCATCTTCTCCAGCTCGTTGCGTTGCGATATTACTTTATCCATTTTATCATACACAAACTCTGTGAGCTTTTCGGCACTCTCCCGGTGGCATACCTGACACGAGTTGGCGATGTTGTTGAGCGGGCTTTGCACGTGGTGATCGGTATATTTCTGACCGCCTTTTGACATGTAAGGCATGTGGCAGTCGGCGCAGGTAACGCCGCGTTTGGCATGCGTGCCGGTAATCCAGGTTTCGTAGCCGGGGTGCTGTGCTTTGAGCATGGGTGTCTTGCTTATTTTGTGCGTCCAGTCGCTAAAGTTAATCTCATCATAATAGGCAATCATATCCTCCACCTGCATTCCTTTGTCCCATGGGAAAGTGAGATATTGCACACCTTCTTTACCGGGCAGAGTATTATTAAAATAATATTCGACATGGCACTGGGCGCACACCAGCGAACGCATCTCCTGATGGGTTGCCTGGGTAATGTCTTTGCCCTGACGCTCGAAAGCTTCGATGAGTGCCGGACGCGAAATCCGCAAATCCATCGTCTTACTGTCGTGGCAGTCGGCACAGCCGATAGAGTTCACAATTTCTGCCCCCCAGCGCGACCAACTGCCGGAGTAAAATTCGGTGATACCCACTTCATTCATCAGGCGGGGCACATCAGGGCCTTTGCAGGTCCAGCAGGTAGCCGGCATAAGTTCCGGATCGTCGATTCCGGGGGCGCCCACACGCAAAGTATTGCGCATATCGGTGATGGCGTAGTAATGGCCGCGAGCCTGTGTGTAATCTTTCGCGAAGCTATAGCCGGCCCAGAGCACAACCATGCGCGGATCGACGCCAAGCATGTCGATCATGGCATTGCCGTTGTATTTGCTGCGAAAGCTTGTGTCGCGGGTTTGCATATAGGAGGTGTACTCGGCCGGGAAGTTTTTGCCCCACACCTCGTTGCGAGGCTCCCATTGGGTAAGCTGTACACGTGGTTCGTAGATATATTCAGTTTCCACGCGACGCTCGGAGATGGTAGAAGCTAACATGCCCAGCACAAATACCACCACTACAGTGATGAAAAAGATTGTCCAGTTGATCCAGGGACTGCGTTTTTTTGTTGTTTCCATATCTTTAAGTTTTTGTTGTTTGATGTTTCAAATGTATGTTACTCTTTATCTTTTTGCATAAGTTTTTTCAACCAGGGGGGCACGGCGCTTCCCAGCCGGGGCACACGTGCGTAGGTGGAAGTGCTCAGGCTGCTCACGCGGCCATGCGGCACCTCGCGATGACAATCCCAGCAGAGCTGCCCCTGATCTTGTTGCGCCATTTTGAGCGAAACCTTTACGGTGTGCACATCTTCGTTCATGTGCAGATGGCAACGTTTGCAGTTTTCCTGAACCACGGCAGCGCCGCCGTCTTTTATTTGTATCACCTGCGGCTCATTGCGCAATGTAAAAATGGTGGCGTGACGCGCACCGTCCATAGCTTTGAAGGTGTATGAGGCTACCGGATTGGTTTGCGGCACATGGCAATCGTTGCAGGTGGCATATTCGCGGTGTGCCGAATGAAACCAGCTGGCGTACTGAGGATTCATCACATGGCAGTTGATGCAGGTTTCGGGTCTGTCAGAGAGGTACGACACTGCATTGGAAATTCGGAGTGTGTATAGTCCCAATCCCACGAAGGCCCCCATAACAATGGCAGCTGGTAATCGCCAGGTAGGCGGCGGGATAAGAAAGTGAAACATATTGGCCATAGCTGTATATTTTGATGAACGACAATTACGGACAAAAATAAAAAATAACTTGTTAAGATTTACGATATGTCTGTGCTGGATGCTAATTTATTATCAGTCTTAATTAGGATTAGTTGAAAAATCAATCAAATATTTCGGTGCGATGCACTGCAAAGACACGTCCTGAGGTAATTAGATTGATAAATCTTAAAATTTAAAAAACCAATTTCCAAATAAATAACAATGACCAAAGATCAAAAATAAAAAACACTTCTGCAGTTCGAGATTTAGTTTTTGAATTTTATTTGTGATTTTTGATATGATATTTTGGGATTTAGTATCGAAGTTGGCAAACCCTTTTACATTCAGCTTTGGCTCTGCCTGTTTTTCATAATCACAGGAACAGTCAAAGTCTGTAAAAATAGGAAGGGCGAGGCTAGCCTCGTAATAACTCTGAGATTTATTTATCAATTGCCGTTTCTGATTTGATGCTACTTTATCAACTTTGTAACCCGACAATTTTAATTTCTGCTAAAGAAAACCGGTTTTACTGTCAGCATCAGCCATGCCCAGTTTTGCATGTTTTTGTAATTGCCATTTTTGAGTATCTGCATGCTTTCGGAAGCAAAAAGATGGGAATAGCCCGCTTCGATGGTTACCTCCGGCGAAAAAGCATACGCTGCCGAAAAGTCGATTTCTGTTCCCAGATAGCTGCTTTGATCCTCCCGTTTTAAGTAAACGAATGTGGATAAAGTGGCGGCGCTATTAAATACGTGTGGCATCAGCGTAAGCGACCACTTGTCTTTCTTGAAATTTATTGGAACGTAAATGTCAACCAGACCTACGCTGCCCATGTGATTGCCAACATAAAAATAATCCATCCAACCATTAAACTTATGATTGGTGCCGTAGAGTGGTGTGAACGAATGATCGTCACCAATAATTCCGTCTTTCGTGTCCGTTCCTGAAAGATATTCCACACCCAGGCCAATATTCAGCTCCTGCAAAATCTGATAGCTCACATCAGCCGCAGCATACATTGCATTAAGCGGGCGATATTTTGCATTTTTTCCGGTTTGATAATAGAAAGCAGCGTTGGCGGAGAGCGCATCGTTCTTGTAACTGACACGCGGTCCCAACGTCAGGCTGTAAGCTATCTTTTCGACTATTACAGAATCTGCGAAAGCATGATAGGCATAGCCGCTGTTGAGCGCCAGAAAGCTCAGTCCAAATTTCCCAAAATTGCTATGATACCAGGCATACTGCATCGTCTTGTAGTTGCTGATGGTATAATCCGCTTTAAAATCAGATTCCAAAGCAGCATTGTAAGCTAGACCCACATCGACGCGATGATTGGTGTTGGGCGTAAATTTGATGACAACGGCATCGTGGCTGCGTGCCTGCTGCGCCCAGCCTACATTGCCAAAAATGCGGCTGTCGTCGTAAATAATTTCCTGCCGCCCGGCCTTCACTGCCCAGGCTTCGCTGAGCAGAAGCTCCGCCCAGGCTTCGTGAACCGATGGCCCGTAGATATCGTATTTGTTGAGTTGCGGCACGTCGCCCCAAACACGAACATCTTGCAGGCTAAGATAAAAACGGTAATTGCTGTTGGCATAATAGGCGTTGAGACGCAATCGCTGCGACACGAAGTTGGCCGCATCCATATTATCAGGCATCAGCGTGCCAAAGCCCTGGCGCATCTCATAACGCGGCCGCAGCTCGCCCGATATCTTAACATCCTGAGCAAATCCTTGAGTAGCCATCAAAAGGCCAAAGGCCGGAAGAACAAACAAGTAGAAAAATTTTTTCATAAAAATGAGTGTATTTAAGTAATGAATTGTCGAAACAAAAATAGATATTATCAGAACCGATAAAACACAAAGTTTTGTAATAATTACAATTTCATCATCTAAACCTACTCTCCACGAATTTCCGTTTATTATTAGATCGTTGACGTTTCCACGTCCTTCTTCATCGCACATTGGGAAGTCGCAGATTGCGGCTTCCTATCGATAGTCAACCGGCTGACATAAGATGAGCTTAGGTGGCTTTATGGATGGGAATATGGATGGATGGAACAGCCGTTAGTTTTTGGATGAGCGGCCTCCGGCTTTTTTCTCAGTTGGTTCCAGGTCGGCATTTGATGATTTTAATGAGACACGGGATGCGGTTATTTTATCATCACCAACAGCATCTTGAATTTTTCGGTGGCTTTGAGAGCATGCGGAATGTTGGCAGGCATCACAATGCTTTGTCCACTTTTCAAAAAATGGGATTTGCCGCCAATGATTACTTCTGCTTCGCCATCGATTACATTCACCATAGCATCAAAAGGAGCTGAATGTTCGCTGAGTCCCTGCCCTTTATCAAAAGTAAAAAGCGTGATGGAGCCGGTGTCTTTTTTGGCGATGGTACGGCTCACCACCGATCCTTCGGCATATTGAACGGAGGCCGCCAGATCGAAAGCTTCATTGAAATTATTTTGGTTGTTCATGCTCTTGGTTTTACTTTTAATAATATGGATTTTTGATCTAAAAAAAATCCTCCGCCACCCGTTGCCAAAGGCAACAGACAGCGGAGGATGTGAGCATGTTTATTAGCTTAAGAAGATTTTCATATCCTCTTCCACTGTGGTGATGCCGCTGATGTCGAAGTTTTCGACCAGCACGTTGACCACGTTAGGCGAAAGGAAAGCAGGCAGTGTGGGTCCGAGATGGATATTTTTTACACCCAGAGAAAGCAGTGCCAGCAATACGATAACAGCTTTTTGCTCATACCAGGCGATGTTGTAGGCGATGGGCAATTCGTTGATGTCGTTGAGTTCAAAAACTTCTTTGAGCTTCAGCGCAATTACGACCAGCGAATAAGAGTCGTTGCATTGTCCGGCGTCGAGTACGCGTGGGATACCGCCGATGTCGCCCAACTGCAGTTTGTTGTAGCGAAATTTGGCGCAACCAGCCGTAAGGATTACGGTGTCTTTGGGAAGTTTCTCTGCAAATTCAGTGTAATATTCGCGGCTCTTCATGCGGCCATCGCAACCAGCCATGACAAAGAATTTACGGATGGCTCCTGATTTTACGGCAGCCACCACTTTGTCGGCAAGCTCTATCACCTGGTTATGGGCAAAGCCGCCAACGATCTCACCTTTTTCTATCTCGATGGGAGGAGCGCAGCGCTTGGCGTGCTCGACGATGGCTGAGAAATCTTTCATTCCGCCAGCCGGACGTTCGCCGATATGTGTAAATCCGGGATAGCCCGAGGATCCGGTTGTATAAATACGGTCGGAGTAGGTGTTGCTTTTGCGTGGTGGTACTATGCAGTTGGTGGTGAAAAGAACAGGGCCGTTAAATTTCTCAAACTCCTCGTTTTGTTTCCACCAGGCATTTCCGTAGTTGCCTACAAAATGTTTGTATTTTTTGAATGCCGGATAATAGTTGGCGGGCAGCATCTCGCTGTGTGTGTAAACGTCCACGCCGGTGCCTTCGGTTTGCTTTAGCAGGTCTTCCATGTCGCGCAGGTCGTGGCCCGAGATAAGTATCCCAGGGTTGTTGCGCACGCCAATGTTCACTTTGGTAATCTCCGGGTTGCCGTAGTGGCCGGTGTTGGCTTTGTCGAGCAGCGCCATGGCTTCCACG
This sequence comes from Bacteroidales bacterium, assembly GCA_035647615.1. Lineage (NCBI taxonomy): Bacteria > Pseudomonadati > Bacteroidota > Bacteroidia > Bacteroidales > Bacteroidales bacterium. The sequence continues at coordinate 126,585 of DASRND010000029.1, forward strand.
CCGTATTTACCGGTTTCGAGCGTCAGCGCCACCAGGTCGTCTACCGAAAGGCTGTCGTTGGTGGTTGCCAACAATGCGCGTTGCATGAAGGCGTAGAGCTCGGGATTTTCCTCGTCGAGGTTGTAGGCGTGTTCGGTGTAGGCAGCCAAACCTTTTAAACCGTAGGTGATAAGTTCGCGCAGTGAGCGGACGTCTTCGTTCTTAGTACTCAGCACACCTATATCCGTACTCTTTTCCACGAAAGCTTCTTCGCTGTCGGCATGCCAGGTGGCAGCTTCGGGCAGTGGGGAGGGCAATTCGGCGCCTAGTTTTTTAGCGGCTTCTTTGATTTGCTGACGCAGCGCAAGGCCTTGGCGGACACGCGCCACAAAAACATCGTAGTCGAAGTTGGCGTTGGTGATGGTAGCAAACAAGCCATCAAATATAAATTTGTTGACTTCAGCATCTTCGTGTCCTTTTTGGCGGGCAGCCGTGCTGTACACCGAAATTCCTTTCATGACAAACATCAGCAAATCCTGCATGTTGGCCACGGTACTTGTTTTGCCGCAAACGCCCACAACAGTGCATCCGGTGTTTTTGGCAGTTTCCTGACATTGATAACAAAACATACTCATCGCTTTACTTTTTTTAAATTTATTAATAGAATAATTACAAATATAATATTTTAATAATGGATTAAATCCATTCTTCGCTCAGCACTTTACCCTGGCTGTCGACAACGGCTTGTTTTATGGGAACCTTGCGCGAAGCGGTTGCTTTAGCCATCTGTGCCAGCCTGGTAAGTCCGCCACAGCAAGGCACTTCCATGCGCACCACAATGATGCTGTTGATGCGCGCCTCATCGATCATGGCCACGAGTTTTTGTAAATACGATTCCTGGCTGCTGTCGAGTTTGGGGCAAGCAATGGCAAGTATTTTTCCTTTCAGGAAATAATCGTGGAAGTTGCCCATCGCAAAGGCAACACAGTCGGCGGCGAGCACCACGTCAGCATTTTTAAAATAAGGTGCCATCGGATTGATTAGATGCAGTTGCACCGGCCAGTGTGTGAGCTGCGAAGGAGCATCACCATGGCCGTTGCTACCGGCAGCGCTGTTAACCTTGTCCATGTCGATGTTAAACGATATGGGCTCTGTTCCGGGGCATCCGCTACCACAACCACCGGATGAAACGGCGGCCATTTCGGCGGCAACCACCTGGCGCGTCCTCACCTCATCGTCGTCGCGGGTTACATCCAGATCGATGTTGTTTTTCTTGATGTATGCAATGGCTTCCGCCATAAAGTCGTTGGCGTCATGCGATTTGAGATGATGCAGATGCGCCAGCACGGTGTTCTTACCTTTTTTTACCATCTGCTCCATCACGAGTGTTTCGTTGTAGGGTTCGGCTTCGCGTTCTTCGATGGTGATGGCGCCTTCGGGGCAATGGCCGAGGCAGGCACCCAACCCATCACAAAATAGGTCGCTCACCAGCCGTGCTTTTCCGTCGATGATCTGCAGGGCGCCTTCGTGGCAGTTGGGGATGCATAATCCGCAGCCGGTGCAGAGTTCTTCATCAATTTTTATGATGTTTCTTTTCATTGTTTCCTCAGTTGTTTTCTTTTTTTAATGCTATCTCTTCAATGGTTCGGTGCATGTAATAATGTTTGTATTCGTCGAAAAGTTTATGTTGCACATCTCCAAATACACATTTATCAAACGGACATAACCCATCCGGGATTCTGCAACGATCAATTTCAGGCTTACCGTCGATGATTACAAAAATGTCGTAGATCGAAATCTCCGATGCAGGACGGTTTAGCACAAAGCCACCTTTAGGACCCCGCGTTGAAGTAATAAGCCGATGGCGCGCCAGTATCTGCAGCACCTTGGCAATGTGGTTTTTCGACAGATGCAATGCCTCCGAAAGCTGCGTGGCGCTCACGTGCTCCTTGCTATTGGCCATCATGGCCAGGCTATGAACAGCTATATTAGACGCTTCGGATATGTTAAACAATCTTGACATTATTGCAATTAGGTATTTGAATGCGCAAATTTAAAGGTTTTTCCGGAGGTGAGAAATGTGTAAGAAAAAGTTGGCGGAGGAAGTAGGAAGTTGTCAGGTGTTAAGAATGGAATTTTTGGCGATGGTCGAAACTTAAAACCCAGCGGATCAATCAACCACCAGTTTGCGTTCGGCTTAGGCTTGGCCTAAGCTGAATCTATTTCTGCAGGCTTAGCCTGCTTTTCCGAATCCTTAATACAGGCACAGCCTGTAAAAATAGAACGAATGAGGCACAGCCTCGTCCAAACCCGGAAGCTGTCAGGTTTTAAAGCTCAAAGGTGCAGCGCGCCGTGCTTGAACAAACAACAAACAACAAACAACACCTGCCCTGAGCGTAGTCGAAGGGAACAATTTTCCTACTCCGCTACTTTCGGGTTTACCCACAAATGGCTGTACCAATGCCAGGAGCTTCCATCTGTGGAAGGGGCGGTAAGGGTATAAAGTGTGCGACGTTGGGTGAGTTTTTTGTCGGCCTGCAGCACAACGATTTGCTGCTCGCCATTAGTTGTTATCTTTTGGATTTCCACTTTGGTACCATCCACAAAAAACTGTGCATTTTTCAGGTTTATTTCATCTGGCTTTATGGTGAGCCGCAGCGTGGGTGGATTGTCAGTAAAGAATGGCGATGCCGGTGATGTTTCTTTTACTTCCAGGGCTTTCATCACCACTTTATTTTTAAATCCCTGCAATGTTGCAAACGGCCCGCCCATCGGGAAACGCGGGATGGCCATCGTGTTGGAGCCTTGCGAAAACACGCCCGACTTTTGCACCGTGGCAGCTTCAAAGCCTGCCTCGCGCAGCACCTGCTCCATGTCGGTGGTCCATTCCCCGTAAGGGTAACAATACACATTGGGTTTGGCGCCGAGGTGTTCCTGAAATTCGTTGCTGGCTTCAGCCAAATCATTGCGAAAAGCAGTTATCCGGTTTTTTTCATCCAGGTTGAGAAATTGTGTGTGGTCGTGGGAGTGGTGGCCGATTTCGATGCCGGACTTTTGCATCTCTTTAATTTGTGGCCAACTAATAAAGTCGATGCCGCCAATGGTGCCGGTTTGTACAAAAATGGTGGCCGGGAAGCCATATTTCTTTAGCAATGGCCAGCCGTTTTCATAAAAACTAAGATAGCTGTCGTCGACAGTGAGGATGGCGGCTTTATCGGGAAGCGCTTTCCCGTCCTTCCATTTGGTGACAGCCTCGCCCAAAGTGAGCACGATGTAATGGTTGTCGGCCAGGAATTTCAGTTGTGATTCAAAAACGCTCAACGAAACATTGGTGCTGGGATAGCGGCTGTCGCCAAAACGATGGTAGGCAAAAACCGGGATGTCGAACGACTGCGCCTGCAGGGCACCGGTAGTCGACAAAAAAATGAATGATAAGATGTAAATGAGAGTTCGCATTGACTTATAACGGCTGGCGTTAAGAAATTGTTGAGAAGTGTTTGCTGCTGAGAGCTGTGTAATCTGTTATCTGAGGTAATTTTGAAAAGTTTTGCTGTATGCAATAAAGTCTTTACTGTGCATGCCGCCAGCATTGACGCACGAACATTTATTAAACAAAATCATTTAGTTTGAGGGCGGCGAGATAGTCTTTGAAATGTTGTGTCATGGTACCGATGACGTTGCCCATGATACATTTGTCGAAAGGGCAAATTGGATTGTTCATCGGGCAGGCGGTAATTTCGATTTCTCCCTCGATAGATTCGTAGACATCGAGCAGGCTAATCTGATCCGCGTCTTTTTTGAGCTCAAACCCGCCACGAGGGCCCCGGTTTGATGTCAGAAAGTCGTCTTTTACCAATCGCTGCAGCACTTTGGCTATATGATGTTTGGATGAGCCTGTACGTTCGGAAATTTTTATCACATTGAGTTTTACATCAGATTGTGCGATTAGAACCATGCTGTGGATGGCAATAGACCCGGCTTCGGAGAGAGCAAATATTTTCGACATGAGATGACCTTAACTGTAAAAAATCATTTTTTTTGGATGACGAACAAAGATAACTTTAAAATGAGATTTTCGGTATTGAATAACTAATTTAAACTAATTCTTTGTTTTTAGAAGCGATAAGCGGCCTGGCGCAACTGTTTCAGATTGGTGATGGGCGAAGGAGGGGAGAGGTGCTTTGCCAGGAATTTGTAGATTTTAACTCTTATTTCGTTGGCTTCACTGGTATCGATGCGATCGAAAGAATGCCCTCCGGCAATGTTCTGGTAAATCTCGTATTCAAACTTCTTGTTTTCCGCTTTCAGCGATTTTATCAGATGCTCCACTTCGAGCACGTTCACATCAGCGTCGTTGGTATTGGTATGGATGAGCAGGGGGGTGTTTTTCATTTTGTGCGCGTTCCAGGCCGGCGACCGGCGGCGGTACTCGGCCACATTATCATTGGCCGACTGCCCGATGTGATGATCGGCTTCGTAGAGGTCGCGGTAGGACTGATCTTTGTAACCCATCCTGGCCACAACATCGCTCACCGGCACGCCGGCAAAAGCAGCCTGGTAGTCGGCAGGATGATCAAAAATGTTCATCAAAGCAATCAATCCGCCATGGCTCCAACCAATGATGCCCACGCGATTCTTATCCACAATATCGTAGTTTTCGACCATGTAGTCGCGGCTTGCTTTTACGTCTTCCGTTTCCAGTCCGCCGTAGTCGATATTTTGATAAAAGTCTTTACCATACCCGGTGCTGCCGCGGTATTCGGCAGCTACGATGATGTAGCCCTGCGCAACCAGCTCGCGCACGATGTGCGTGTAATAGGTGGTAAAGTCGCCGTGTACGCCGCCGTGTGGGAAAACAATCAGCGGATATTTCTTGTTGGGATCGGTATTGCGAGGGATAAAAACGTACGACCAAAACTTTATGGGATTGCCTGCGCCCTGAGCCGTGGGGTTCGCCTCTTTCCATCGGGGCGGGCCGGTGATGTAAACTTTATCTACAAAAGCTACGTCGCCAACCCGCTGCATCCACAGCAGGTCGTCGATGTTTTTGTTGAGCACATCAAAACGGTGCTCCATGTCGGAAATCTGGGTATTCAGGCTCTCGATCTGCTTTTGCAAATCAGTGTCGGATTGCGCTTTAACGGATAATGAGGCCATCAGCATCACAGCCATCATTCCTACCCAAAAAATAGTTTTCGTTATTTTCATTATCAATAATTTTAAAAACCAAAAATACACATTTGGGGGTGATCCGCGAATTGTCGGAAACCGTCCGCGAATTGCCGCCGATTAGAAGAATTTTCGCTAAATTTTTTAAACCACAGAGCCACAAAACCACAGAGAATTATCAATAAATTTTCATTTCTTTTTCCTCCGCGTCTCTGCGTCTCCGCGGTTTACTTTTTTCTTTTTTAACTACAAAGCCACAAAGGGTACTCAGAAGATCAACGTATCACCCCTTCCCCGATCACCCCATTTGTTAATTATTTGTTAAACACTTCTTTTGCCTGCAACATTTTGAACTTGTGCATTTATTTACTTGTTCAGCCTTTATTGCAATCATACCTAACATATTAATGGATAGGTAATTTATTGACTGCTTTGGTATTTTTTGTTTCTGAAAGTCAGAAGTTGTTTTTAAACCTAAAAAATTAAGACCTATGCAAAACCTTTTACAGTTTTCTTCAAAAATCGCGGCAACTTTTGTTTTACTGGCGATAATGACCATGCCTGCGCTGGCATTGGCTCAGACCTATGAAAATTTTGATAATCTTCCCCAGGGCAGTACGCCGGGCGATGATAGTTATATTGGGAACAATGGCAATCCCTGGTATTACAAAAATTGCCGAGGGGATGTTCCAATAGACGGCAAGGCCATCACCCTGGTAGGTGGGGCGACAAACTCCTACATATACTGCTATGAAATGTCAGGAAATTTACAAACCCTAAGTTTTGACTATATGCAGGTTGGATCTGACCCGGTTCAAGTTTTAGTCTTTGTTGGTGGTATTTATTTCACTTCCATTACAACAAGCCAACAGGGAGTGATACAGAATTCAGGATCCATAAGCATTGGAGGAGATTTGGGTGTTGAGCTCGAGTTTTTGACTAATTCGGGTAGTAATGAGGTAGCTCTCGACAATATTAACTGGACAGTTACTCTTACCCCGGATAATATTGAGACCTTTGATAATTTGGTAGCTGATGATTACTTTGGTAGTTTTATCGGAGAGAACGATCATAAGTGGGAATATTATTACATTAGCATGGGTGCATTGGATGGTCCTGCCATCACACTTGATGAAGGAAGTGGTTGGCTTAAGTGCGAGGATATTAATCAAGGTATGTATTCATTGAGCTTTGATTACGTACAAAGTGGTTGGGATCCAGTTTATCTTGAGATACGCATCAATGGTGAAATTTTTGAAACTATATCCTCTGATGAAAAAGACGTAATAAAGAATACCGGAGAACTTATTGTGGATCAGGCAAATGGAGTTGGTGGTTTTCCGCTGAGTATTGAAATTAGCGTAGCTTATGATGAGGATAATGGTCAAGACGGGGGTGAAGTAACCATTGACAACATAGCCTGGACCAATCGTCCTCGCAGTTACACAGTATTTACCGGAACGGGCAACTGGAGTGATCTATCTAAATGGAGTGGTGGCATTCCTGACAAAAATTCCGATGCCTTTATTGAAGGCAATGCTACCTTAGATATTGCTGCAACCGCTCACTACGTGGGTTTAGAACCCCAGGGGAATTTAACCATCCAGGGAAAGACACTGACTGCTGAAACCTTTACCATTCGTGCCGATGCGACCGGATCGGGTTCATTTATTGGTTCAGCTTCTGATCTGAACATTAGTTATGCATTTATGAATTGGCATATTAAATCCGGGGTAGCCGAAGCCTGGCACTTGTTGTCATCTCCGGTCCCCAATCAGTCATTAATTAACCCTTATAATAATAATCAATTTACGCCCTCTGGCACTTACCCCGATGGCAGCGGCTATGACTTTTACGCCTGGGATGAACCTTCGGAAATGTGGCTCAACCGAAAAGTGTCTGGAAACCACATCAATTCCTTCGTACCCGGTAAGGGGTATTTGGTCGCTTATCAGGACATCAGTAAAGATAAAACTTTTGGAAGTTATACCTTTAACTCAGGTGCCATAACTGTACCGATTACCGCTCCTGGCATGCCCAGTAAATCTACCAATGGTGAACATGCCGGTGCCAATCTTATTGGTAACCCCTATCCGTCATCCATCGACTGGAAAAACAGAGCGGATCTTGATAAAAACAATTTGAAATATGAAGATAATGGCTACACCATGTATATATGGAATGATGCCGTCAAAAATTATGGGGCTTATATCGATAACGCTTCAGGTGATGCCGGCACCAATGGCGTGGGACGATACATACCACCATTACAGGGATTTTTTGTAATTGCACAATCCGAGGTCGGTAACTTTGTCTTTAATGATGGCGCAAGGGTACACAGCAATCAGTTGTATATGAAATCAGGAAATGAAGAGGGCTTCCGCCTGTCGGTTCAGGCACCTGAAAACGCAGGCAAGGATGAAATACTGCTCGATTTTGGTCACGAAGCCAACCAGGGCGGCGCCGATAAATGGTATAGCATGTCTGCCAATGCACCCTCCTTGTATCTGCCATCTGCCGAAAAGGATTATTCCATCCGCTTCCTCAGCTCTGTGGACGATAACCCGCTGATTCCACTTTCGTTTAAAGCCGGCCTGGATGGAGAATACAGCATCAAAGCCAATTTTAATACCGCAGCATTTACTTCAGTAAAACTGAAGGATTTACAAACTGGTAAGATCCATGACCTGATTGCTAATCCGGATTACACTTTTTCCGCCACCACCGGTGATGATGCCAAGCGCTTTACTTTGGTATTCGGAGCAGTGGGGATAGATACCCCGGAAGCTGAGCGTGATGTTCAGGTTTACGCCAATGGCAGCATTTTATATCTTAACAGCAGTTCGGCTACTCCGGCCGAAATAAAGGTGTACAATCTTACC
>DASRND010000030.1 GCA_035647615.1 Bacteroidales bacterium
CACACACTCTCGATTGTGCGTTGGCATCTCCCCCTTTAGGGGGTCGGGGGGGTGCGCGAAGGATTATCTTTTAAAAATCAAACTTCTAAATAATTAATTTTTTATAAATGAAAAATCAAAAACTACTTCTCTATCCAACCAACGATTTCGGGGCTGTCGGGTTTGGTGCGTGGCTCAACCATCTTCACCAGATGCCCTTGTTCGTCGATGAGATATTTCTGGAAATTCCACGACACCTCCGAATCTTCCACACCGTTCATCTTCTTTTGCGTAAGCCATTTGTATAGCGGGTTCATGTCGTCACCTTTCACAGAGATCTTCTCCATCATCGGGAAGGTGACGCCATAGTTTTCGGTGCAAAAGGTTTCAATTTCTTCGCTGCTGCCCGGCTCCTGGTTCATAAAGTTATTGGCCGGAAAGCCGATGATGACGAAATCGTCGCCACCATATTTTTCCCACAATGCCTGCAAGCCTTCGTACTGGGGGGTGAGGCCGCATTTGGAAGCGGTGTTTACGATCAGCGCCTTTTTGCCTTTGAGCTGCGACAAATCGTAAGGTTCGCCCTGAAGTGTGTTGACTTTAAAAGCATAAATATTTTCCTGGGCACCTACCGCAAAAGAGAGCATCATTAGGAATGTGAATATTGCAATGGGATTTTTCATAAGATTCGATAGTTTAAATTTGATTAATAGATTTTTTTAAAACCGGTGAAATAACAAGCAGCAGTTTGCATTGTTCAAGCCGGCTAACTTGTTAAACCTTTCCTGTCAGCTCAAAAAAAATCTCCCTTTCGGTTTGTAATAATTTGCTGCCGAAAGGGAGACAAAAATCATTCGTTGTTAGGAATCAAAACCGCTGCTTCTGCACTTTTACGGTAGTTATTTGCTGTCCGTTGTTGTAGAGGGTGAGCAGGTAGGTTCCGGTTCGGAGCGTGGTGCCGTAGTCGCGCCTTTTAAAAATAAAGCGCAACTGCTTGACACTATTCACGGTGTGACTAATCCGGGGGGTATAAAAGTCACACCGTGAATTCTTTCTAAGAGCAAAGCAGGTTTCTAAAAGTAAAGCAAAACTGTCCCGAGCTATTCACGGTGTAACTTGAATTCCTACTGCTTCACCCACTTGCCCGAACCAACAATTTTGTTGTCGAAAGTAATCCGGTATGGATACGTTCCTGTGGACAGCCAGGTGGTGCTTAAAGTTTTCAGCCTTTCATCAAGGTTGGTAGCAAGCACAAGATTCCCATTCATATCAAAAAGTTCAAACAAAGCGCCGTTGATCTGCGGGCCGGATTGAATGTTGAGATTTTCATTGCCCGGGTTGGGATACACGATAGCATCCTGCACTGAGATGTTTGGCAGTTCCTCGCCGGTACCGACAATCAGGCCGTCCTGGTTGACTTTGAGTATTAGGATGTCGGTCTCACGTCCTTGTGTCAGGTGGTTATATGTTCTACAGGCCATAACAGCGCCATCGTCATGGGTGGCTTTCATCGTGTATAAATAATAAAACATATCACCGCCATATAGTTTTGTCCAGATTGGATTGAGATCCCGGTCGAGTTTTGACAGAAATATCCAGGAGGGAGTTTCCTGGTATGGAAAAACAGCGGCATCAATATTGGCAGTGCCCGCAAAATAAATTTCACCCGTAGATGTTGTATCAAAACTTTGTTCTGCGGCAGGATGCGAAGTAGTGTCTGTTCCCATGTGATATTCAAAAGACCTTATGGGTACGTTGGGAAAAGCCATTTCGTATATTACGCTTCTAAATTCATCCACAGATGGCGGCGCTATTAATACGTACTCTCTGCCACTAAGCAGATAGGTACTGTCGGTTAGGTTCATGGCAAAGTTGTCCCAATGGATATCGCCGGGAAGCGAATCGGTAACAAGCCAGTTGAGGTCGCTGTCGAATAGGGCATAATAACCGGAAGAGTATCCGACAGGATAACCCCATGCACCCCATGAAAAAATAATATGGTAGTCCGAATTTAATGTTTTAAGATATCCGGAAGAACGTTGATTTCCTGGCATCACCAAAAAATTTGAATCCAAGAAATGACTCTGCAGATCATATTTGTAAATAAATAAATCAAATCCATATTTAGCGGTTTCTTTGTGTCGTGCACAACCGGCAATGAATAGTTGATCACCATCAAGCCGAAATTCCAAAAAACTGGCTAAAAAATGATTTGAATCTAAAGGAATCATTTGCTCATACAAAAGGTTTAAATTTCTATCCAATAACCAATAGTAAAGAGGGGTTTCATCTATGCCACTTTCATCGTAGGCCAAAAATCCCGAAATTAACAAGTCCTCTCCGTATTGGTGAATGTTAGACAATGCCACGTTGGTGTCGGGTTTGCTAATTACAATTGAATCGATCAATGTACCAAATTCATTCGCCATCCATACTACACCTGTTGCCGTTGAATACCCGGTAATCTTTTGTTGCATGCCAAGAATGACATAATTATGGTTTTCTAATTGGATTATATCATGTGGTATCTCAGTTCCTGAAGTTTTTATGACAAGCTCAAATGACTCCTGGCCAAATGACACCATAAAATGCATCAATGCCATCATTATAATAAGATAAGTTTTCATAATTTTAAGAATTGAAGTAGTTTGTGGATGTGTCATTTTTTTGAAAGTTGTGTCAAAGTAAAGCAATTATTTTGTCATTCCAGAATGTTTTGTTCATTCTGGGAGGGGCAGCGCTATGAAAAAAAGAACCTTTCATTTTAACTCTTTTTAAGACAACAAAGATAGAAAAGAATTTTTTTGAATACAAAATGGATTTTGGTAAAGAAATTCATTGATGTCAGTTAAATAAAAACCCTGACTGAAATAGATTTCTCTGCCACCTGTGTGGCATCGAAGAAAGACACAGGTCCCCAGAATGGTCAGCGTCTCTACATTCCCCGGCATTCCAGAATCGTAATTTCGAAATCGTCAATCCCTTCGGCAAGCTGGCTTCGACAGGCTCAGCCACCGCAGAGCAGGCGTCAATCGTAAATCAAAAATCGTCAATCGTAAATCGTCAATCGTCTGGCTGTTTGTTACCTTTGTCGCCTTTTCTTTATCAATAAAAGAGACAGATTTACATCCATGAGGCTTGCAAGGCTCCACAAAACATTAACACTTTCCGAACGCCACACTTTCAGGCTTCACCTGGGCTACAGCGTCATCGAAGGATTTATTCTGGGTGTGCTGGCGCTTAATGAGTTTGTGTTTATCAAGAGTCTGTCGGGTTCTGATTACGAGCTGGGCATCCTGTTTCAGTCGAGCATGTTGGTGTTTTTGCTGCTGGTGTTTGTTAATGAATTCCTAAAACGCATCCGGCGGCGTCGGATTTTCCTGCGCTGGACAGGCGTCATCACACGGCTGCCGCTGTTGCTGCTGTTTTTCTTCCCACGCTCACCCGAAGTCTATCAGAGCGGTGCCCTCTGGCATGTTATCTTCCTGGCCATTTTTCTGGTCTACTATCTGGCCGCGCTGGTCATCAATCCTACCATCAACCTGCTGCTCAAAAACAACTACAGCCATCAGAATTTTGGCACGCTCTATAGCTATTCACAGTCGGCCAACAAGGTGGTGCTGCTGGTGGTGACTTTCCTTTACGGTTTGCTGCTCGATGCCGACAACTACGCCTTTACTTATATTTTTCCTGTGGCGGGCGCGCTGGGCATGGTGTCGGTGTTTTTGCTTTCAAAGATCGACTATTCGCCGCCAGAAGTTATTCATCTTAAGACCACCTTTGGCCAGTCGGTAAAGAACTCAATGAAGAACATGTTTCTGATCCTTAAAAATAACCGCCCTTACCTTCATTTCCAGATTGGTTTCATGCTTTATGGTATTGCCTTTATGTCCACTGTCGCTGTGATAACCATCTTTTTTTACAATGCGCTGGGGCTTAATTATTCGAGTGTGGCGTTTTATAAAAATGCTTTCAACATCTTGGCGATACTGCTGCTGCCGATCTTTGGCCGCATCATGGGGCGGCTCGACCCACGCCGCTTTGCCATTATTACCTACGCGTCGCTGGCCGGTTATCTCTTCGCGCTGATTCTTACCGAATACCTTCCCTATTTCACTACCATCTGGGGATTAAAAATCTACTACACGCTTATTCTTTACGTGATCAGTCAGGGCTTTTTTGCCTCTACCATGGTATTGCTTTGGAACATCGGCTCTGCTTATTTTGGCCACGACCATCAGGCCGACATCTATCAATCGACGCATCTTTTCCTCACCGGCGTGCGCGCCATCTTTGCCCCGCTCGCCGGCATCTTCATCTATCAGCAATTTGGCTACACCATCACTTTTGGCATCGGCATCATAGCATTATTGCTGGCAATCGTGCTGATGCAGTGGTCGTACCGGCAGCAGAAGGTTAGGTGATAAATTCCAAATGACAATAAGACAAAATTCAAAATAATTTCAAAAATCAAAATCGCAGGTAGCTTTAACATTTGGAATTTTTAAAATTGGCATTTATTTGCCATTTGAGATTTGTTATTTGGTTGTTTGTTAGAAAAACATATTCGGCTTTATGGTGAGGCACTTCTTAGCGTGCCTCATTTTGCTACTGGCTGTCAGTTTTATTGCTACTTTTATCGCCTTTATTTACTGTGTTAATCTATCGGAACCTATGTCCAGACAACTTACTTTGCAACTATCAGCATTGCTTGTTTTTTCGCTGTTCTCGCTTCATTTGCTTTCGCAAAATGAGATTGCTTTTCCTTTCGCCGCCATGCCAGAGGCTCCTGCGACTTTGCTCTTTGATTATCCCACGCAAGTAAACGCCGGAGATGCCTTTGTGCTTACCTGCACGATTAAAAAAAACAGACCCGTTGCCAGCAGCACACTCACTTTTATCACTGTTCCGGGATTTGCTGTGCAGCCTTTTACCCTGGCGGGCGCAAAAGTTGATAGCAACGGCAACAAAACAACACTTTCGTGGAAAGCATTCATCGAAAACCCACAAATATCTTTTTCGATAAAGGTTGCCACCGGTAATCTTCCGCAAAGCGTTTATCCATTGATAACAGAATACAGCGATAGCCACGGGTACCAAAGCAGGCAAACGCTCAGTATTTATTTGCAAAATCCGGCGCCGGAGCGGGAGTATGTAGCCGACCCTTTTGCAGGTAAAAATCCCTACACGCTGACGCTTCTGCATCCCGAAACGGTAAAACCCAAAGAGGAATTTGAAATTAAAATGCAGCTTGCAAAAGGAAAAAATACCGGAGCTGCCTCTGTTATGCTCAGAATACCATCCGCTGCTTCGATAACGCTTGACGGCTATCCGGAAGCATTTTTTGAGAACGGGCAGCTTGTGGCCAACATCCCGACGATGCCATCGAGTCCTGTTTTTGAAATTACAGCCCACGTAAAGAATAATGCCCAACGTCAGGCTGTTTATCCTGTTCGTGCATCCGTTACCTACAACGACGGTTTTACAGCTTCATGGGAAAGTTTTATTTACACCGGGCAAAAAAGCGCTATAACACCACCGGTAAAATCTCCTTCTGCCAAAAGAATTTACGACACCACTTCGGTTTTTTCGCGCCTCGACAGCCTGCTCAGCGAGTGGACAGCAACCGTACCGGCTGTTAAAACCCGACCGCCGGACACCAAAAACCAAACACCTGTTGCAGCAGATCCTCCGATTGAAACAAACACTAAAGCTGCCGAAGCAAAACCGGAAACTGATTTTACTAACAATGAAATCCCTAAAAATTCTTTTTATGCTGTTCAGGTTGTCGCATCAAAAGCACCACTTGAAACCTTGAAAAGTTTCCTGCAGTCGATGGGCATACAGCACATCGTCCACGAGAATTACGATGGCATTTATTACCGCTATTGTGTTGGCGAATTTGAAACGGCAGATCAGGCAAAAATCGCCTTGGCGCTGATTTCAGAGGCGGGATTCCCGGATGCATTTGTGGTATATATCGAAGATGCCCAACGGTGCAAGAAGATAGATTAACGCAGTCCTCTAAGGGAATTTTAGAGATTTGTTTGGAGTTTGCCTGTCGGGAGGCTCTTACAATCATTAATATGCATCGAGTTTGTTGCCACACATCATGCAATAGCGTGCATCGATGTTGTGGAGTGTGTGCCCACAGTTGGAACAAGGAGTAGCCGTCTCAGTTGAAATTTTGGTATCCAATTTTATCATTTCGCTGGAGAGGATGCCTGTAGGAACGGCGATAATAGCATAGCCCAAAATCATGATGATAGAAGCAATGAATTGCCCGACTACCGTAAGGGGGGTGATATCTCCAAAACCTACCGTGGTAAGCGTAACGATGGCCCAATAAACACTTCGTGGTATACTGGTGAAACCGCTTTCAGGCCCTTCGATCAGATACATCAGCGACCCCATGATGACCACGATGGTGAGAATTACCTCCATAAAAACAATGATTTTATATTTGCTCTGACGCAGCGCTATCTGCAGCATCTGCGAAGCTCTTAGATAACGGCTGAGCTTGAGAACACGGAAAATTCGCAACATACGCACGATACGGATTACCAATAGATATTGGCTACCCACCAGCAATATACTTAAGTAAGTAGGCAATATCGAAAGCAGATCGATGATGCCATAAAAGCTGCGGACATATTTGAGCGGCTTGCGGCTAATGATTAGACGAAAAATATACTCAACAGTAAAAAGCAGCGTAAAAAACCACTCTAACCACAGAAACAGGTGGCGGTAGCTGATATGCATCGCGACTACAGTGTCGAGCATCACTGTTATCACACTCAAAACGATAGATATCAACAGGATGATGTCGAAGAGTCGACCAGACTTGGTATCTGCCAGAAAAACAATTTGATACCATTTGTCACGGTGGGTTCGTGGAGGGGTTTTTCGGGTCATAATGCTTAAGAATTAATGTCGGCCAAAAATAATAAAAGTCTCAAAACCCTTCGAAGATACCCAGGCCAAAAAGCGCATAGTCGTAGCGCACAGGATCATCCACATCAAAGGCACGCAGACGTTCGGTGAGGCTGAGGGCAGCGGCAAAATTATCACTTCCGGGAGATAGCAGTCCGAGTTTGCGTGCGACGCGACCGCTGTGCACGTCGAGCGGACAAATGAGCTGTGCAGGAGTGATGCGTTTCCAAATGCCGAAATCTACACTGTTGTTATCGCGACGCACCATCCACCGCAAGAACATATTGAGCCGTTTGGCAGTAGCATTTTTTGAAATGTTTGCTACATGTTTTTCCGTGCGTGGTGGATGATCCAGCGAGAAGAAAGTGTTCCGAAAATTTACAAGCGCCGTTGCTACATCCTTCACATCCTCCTGGCCTTCGCAAAAAACATTTTCCAAATCAACATGGTTTTGATAAATATTTTTGAGCGCCCACATAAAATATTCGCAGTCGGTACCATTGAAAGTGCGATGTACAAATTGCCGGAAAGGCTTCAGATCGTTATCCGTAAAATTAAGCACAAAGTCGTGCGGCGCCATGTCCATCATCTGCACCAGCCGCCGTGCATTGCTGATGGCCACTTTGCGCTGCCCCCAAGCCAGCGTGGCAGCAAAAAGGCCGGCTATCTCAATATCTTCTTTGCGCGAAAACAAATGTGGAACCGAAACAGGATCAGTCGCGATAAACGCATGAGAATTGTATTGCGCTGCCTTTTGGTCGAGGAAGGCTTTGAGATTATTCAATTTTTCTTAATCAAATTATTATTAAACCTGAAATCGAGACCCGGGTAACAGGATTATTTGCCACTCCCTTACTCTAAAACAAAGCAGCCCCGGCAAATTGTTCCGCCGAGGCTGCTGATTTTATAGCCATGAAACTTAAAATCACTTTAGTTGATGTCTGCCCTTTATAAAATTTCCAAAATCCAAATAATCTTAATCCAACAACTTGTTTTTTAGGATTTATCTTTCCTTAGAAATTTCGTATCAGGACTTTGCTTTGTTACGCTACTTCCAGCACCATTTCGGGATTTTCCATTCCCGCTTTCAGAGCGTCTTCGTTCATCGGGATGAGGTGGTGATAGCGTTCATGAATCGATTTTTTCAATCCACTGATAACGTTTTCAAGTTTTACAATGGGTTTAATCTTTAAGTAAGCCCCCAGCACAATCATGTTAAAAATCTTGGTGTTGCCCATTTCGGAGGCAATCCGCGAGCCTTCAATCTTGTAGATATTAATGTCGGTGCGTTCGGGATGCCGGCTGATGCCGTTGGGATCGTAAAGCAGAAGGCCTCCCGGCTTAACTGATTTCTCGAACTTGTCCATACTCTGCTGGTTGAGCAGGATGGCGGTATCGAAAAAGTTGAGTACCGGCGAGCTGATACGTTCGTCGCTAACGATCACCGTAACGTTGGCGGTGCCGCCACGCATCTCCGGGCCGTAGGATGGCATCCAGCTCACTTCCTGGTTTTGCATGATTCCGGAATAGGCCAGAATTTTGCCCATCGAAAGTACGCCCTGACCTCCAAATCCTGCGATGATTATTTCTTCTGTCATGATATTTCTTTTTAATTATCTGTTAAAATATTTCCTTCGCAGCACGCTAGTTATCGTCAGTTTTCACCAACTGTCCATCCACTTTGATATCGCCTAAAGGATAAAAAGGGAACATGTTATCAACCATCCACTGGTTGGCTTTCACCGGTGAGAGTTTCCAGCCAGAGTTGCAGTTGGATACTATTTCGACGAAAGTGAGGCCTTTGTTTTCTTTTTGAATATCAAAAGCTTTGCGGATAGCTCTTTTGGCTCTGCGCACTGCTGCTGGAGTGTGGACTGCCTGGCGCGAAACGAAATTCGTTCCGGGTAGCTGGGCGATAAGCTCGGTAATTTTCAGCGGGTTGCCCATGTTCTTAAGATTACGGCCGTAAGGCGATGTAGATGTCTTCATGCCTTCGATTGTGGTAGGTGCCATCTGTCCGCCCGTCATTCCGTAGATGCCGTTGTTGATAAAGACGATAGTGATGTTTTCGCCACGGTTGCAGGCATGAATAGTTTCGGCAGTGCCGATTGCAGCCAGGTCGCCGTCGCCCTGATAGGTAAAAACAACCTTGTTAGGATAGCAGCGCTTTACGGCGGTAGCTACTGCAGGAGCACGTCCGTGAGCAGCCTGTATCATATCGATGTTCATAAAATCGTAGGCCAACACCGAGCAACCAACCGGAGCAATACCAATGGTTTGCTCACAGACACCCAGCTCTTCTATTATCTCCATCACGATGCGGTGTGCCGTGCCATGGCCGCAGCCGGGGCAGTAAGACAACACGTTGTCGGTCATTAGCGGTGTTTTTTTATAAACAAGATTTTCTTCTTTTATAATATCTTTGAGTTCTATCATTGATTAACCTCCGATAATTTGATTTTCTAATGCTTTCAATACTTCTTCGGGAGAGTGGATAATGCCGCCATAACGACCATAATGTTCCACTTTTACTATACCTTCCACCGACAGTCTGATGTCTTCGACCATTTGGCCGGCGCTCATCTCTACCGAAAGGATGCCTTTGAGTCGGGGGGCCATTTCTTTGAGCACTTTGGATGGGAAGGGGTACAAAGTGATGGGGCGTAGCAGCCCTACTTTGATGCCTTTGGCGCGCGCCAGCACCAACGACTTCTGTGCAATACGTGCGCTGGAGCCATAGGCCACCATCAGGTATTCTGCGTCTTCGGTCTGGAAAGTCTCGTAGCGAACCTCTTCGGCTTCCATGCGACGGTATTTCTCCTGCAGTTTGTGGTTGTGAGCCTCCATCCTCAGCGAGTCCAGGTCGAGCGAGGTGATAATGTTGCGCTCGCGGCTGGCGGGACGGCCTGTAGCAGCCCAGCTCCCATTAAGCTTCACTATCTCTTCATCGGTCCAGCGTGGCTTCTGTTCTTTCAGCTCCACTTTTTCCATCATCTGGCCTATCATACCATCGGAAAGAATCATCACCGGGTTACGATATTTAAAAGCTATTTCAAAACCCAGCTCGATAAAGTCGGCCATTTCCTGCACGGAGGCAGGTGCCAGCGTGAAAAGACGATAGTCGCCATGACCACCCCCTTTTACAGTTTGGAAATAGTCGGCCTGTGAAGGCTGGATAGTTCCCAGTCCTGGGCCGGCACGCACCACGTTAGCGATAACGCAGGGCAACTCGGCGCCTGCGATGTAGGAGATACCTTCCTGATAAAGGCTGATGCCCGGACTTGAGGAGCTGGTAAAGATTTTTTTGCCTGCAGCTGCGGCACCATACACCATATTAATAGCTGCCAGCTCACTCTCGGCCTGGAGCACTACCATACCGGTGCGATCTTCCGGCTTTTCTGCCATCAGATACTCGAGCACCTCGCTCTGCGGTGTGATAGGGTAGCCGAAATAGCCATCAACTCCTTCGCGGATAGCCGCTTCGGCGATGGCTTCATTTCCTTTCATTAATTTTAATTCACCCATATTCGATTCGAATTTTTAAAATGCGTTTTTTCTTTAAGCCGTCTTTTTCACCCGATAAACGGTAATTACGCCATCGGGACAAACGACAGCACAATTAGTACATCCTGTACAGGCCTCGGGCTGCGCCATGTATGCGTAGTGATAACCTTTGCTGTTGACTTCGCTCGCCAGTTCTATTACGTTGGTCGGGCATGCGGCTATGCATACCTCGCAGCCTTTGCAACGCTCTGTGTCGACGACGATAGCTCCTTGAACTCTTGCCATAGTAATTCAGTGTTTTAAAGTTTGTAATCTTAATTATCGAGCTACGAAAGTAGATTATTTAAACTTATTTAAGACACAAATGGGTAGGCTTTCGCCCTTACAAAATCTAATCGGCGCCGCTACCACAGCAAAACGATGGCTTACCGGCTGGTGCCGACAATCGGTAATTCCCGCATTCACACCGTGAAACAGCTCGGCAAGTAGATTTTTGGATTTGATCAGTGCCGCTTCGTGCGGATCAATTCACGGGGTGACTTTCACCAACTCTTGCCAGTCACCCCGTGAATAAGTCCAAACATTTGGTCTTTAGTTTTAATCGGTGCTGCTTCGTGCGGGACAATTCACTGGCTGACTTTCGCCAACTCTTACCAGTCACACCGTGAATCAGCTCGACAAGTCAGTTTTAAGTTTTAATCAATACTGCTTCGTGCGGGACAATTCACGGGGTGGCTTTCATTATTTATCTTAATTCCTTCACCTCCACCTTCAGTTCAAATTGGCGGGTAATGAAAACGCGCTATTTTTGCCGCTTATTAAATAAAGAAGTACATGGATTTATTGGTAGCAGAAAAAGTACGCAAACAGTTTGCGGGTCATCTCGCTTTGGACGACGTGAGCATCGCGGTGCCCGAAGGGAGCATCTTCGGGTTGTTGGGGCCAAATGGTGCCGGCAAGACCACCCTCATCCGGATCATCAACAACATTACGGCTCCCGATAGCGGACAGCTGTGGTTCGACAGGCGCCCCATCCGCACCAGCGATGTAAACCTTATCGGCTATCTGCCCGAAGAACGCGGCCTGTATAAAAAGATGAAAGTCGGCGAACAGGCTGTTTATCTGGCGCAACTCAAGGGGCTTAAGAAAGCTGAAGCTACAAAAGCCCTCAAAGAGTGGTTTGAGAAGTTCGACATCGGCGCCTGGTGGAACAATAAAGTGGAAGAGCTTTCCAAAGGAATGCAGCAGAAGATTCAGTTTATCGTAACAGTGCTGCACAACCCGCGCCTGCTGATCTTCGACGAGCCTTTCAGCGGTTTCGACCCCATCAATGTTAATCTGATCAAAGACGAAATCCTGAAAATTCGCGACAACGGCGGAACCATTATCTTTTCTACCCACAACATGTCGTCGGTGGAGGAGCTTTGCGACCACATCGCACTCATCGACAATGCTGTGAAGATACTCGACGGGCCCATGAGCGACATACGCGCTGCCAATAAAGAAAATATGTTTGGTTTGCGTTACCGCAATGCCGGCACCGACCTGGCGCAGCACCTGCCTGGCAACTATCAGCTCCGCGAAAAAAATGATGATGGCGATTTTATAGATGTGAAAATTAAAATCCCATTGGTTGATTCCCCAAACGATCTTTTGAATCTGGCCATCCAACATGTGGAGGTGCATGGCTTCTTTGAGATTTTGCCCACCATGAACGACATTTTTATCCAAACCGTTGAAGCATACCAAAAACAAAGAAATCATGCATAAAATATTCATCATCATCCGCCGCGAATATCTTACGCGTGTGCGCAAAAAGTCTTTCCTGATTATGACCCTGCTGGGGCCTATTCTGATGGCCGCGGTGTATGTGTTGCCCATCTACCTCATGACACTCACCGACGAAGTAAAGGTAGTGCAGGTACTCGATGAGTCAGGCGCCTTTATTAAAACATTAAAAAGCACCGACGACTTTATTTTCACGCCGATCGAAACTTCCTTCGAGCAGGCAAAACAAGAGTTTGCCACCAGTGGCGACTATGGGCTGCTTTACATTCCGAGAACTGAACTCAGCGTGCCCGTTACCGGAATATTTTATTCTACCCAGCAGCCTTCCATCGCTGTCACATCCTATATTAAAAATGTGATGAAACGAGAAGTGGAAAGCCTCAAACTGCAGGCAAGTGGCGTCGACCCGGACGTGTTGCGCTCCATCCAGTCGAGCATTGTGCTAAGCACCATCAAAATTGACGAAAGTGGCGCAGAAGAGAAAAGCTCAATGGAAATAAGCTTTGGACTTAGCATCTTTGCCGCGATGCTCATCTATCTGTTCATTTTCATTTTTGGTTCCCAGGTGATGCGTGGCGTCATCGAAGAAAAAACCAACCGTATTATAGAGGTCATCATTTCGTCGGTAAGACCTTTTGAATTGATGATGGGGAAAATTGTCGGCGTGGCGCTGGTAGGGCTTACGCAGTTTATGTTGTGGATAGTGCTCACCACTATTATTATCGGCGTTTTTACAGTGTCGGTGGGAAGTGAGGTGACCGCCGGCGCACAACAGATGGTGACTACTCAGGGCAAAGTGCTCTCGCAGGAGGAGCTTGCACAAATGGCAGAAAGTACTGATAACAGCATGGCCGCGCAGGTTATCGAAGGGATACAAAGCATTAACGTAGGCGCCATGGTCGGCTCGTTTTTGTTCTATTTTCTTTTTGGATATCTGCTTTACGGAGCGCTCTTTGCCGCCATTGGTTCCGCTGTAGATAACGAAACCGACACACAGCAGTTTATGCTTCCCATCACGGCGCCGCTTATCCTCTCTATGGTTATGCTTGGATTTATCGTGGGCAATCCCAACGGACCGGTAGCGTTTTGGCTATCCATCATTCCGTTTACGTCGCCTGTGGTAATGATGGCGCGCATCCCGTTTGGCGTTCCGATTTGGCAGATATGGCTGTCGATGGGAACGCTGATATTGGGTTTTCTGGCAACTACCTGGTTGGCAGCTAAGATTTATCGCACCGGCATACTTATGTATGGCAAGCGCACCAGCTACCGTGAACTCTGGAAATGGATCAAATACCGGGATTAAAAAAATAGAAATATGGATTACATAAAAATTGATTTTGAAATTAGCGGAGAAGATATCGCCGCCACCTCCGAAATGCTCATCGCATGGCTGGGGGAATTGCCTTTTGATAGTTTTGAAGAAAACGAAAAAGGTATTGCCGGCTATATGCCGCAAAAGCTGTTCGACAACGAACAACTGACCGAAACTTTAAGGGAAATTGATTTACCGGACATCATCACATTTAAAACCAGCCTGATCCCTGATCAGAACTGGAACAAGGTGTGGGAAAGCAACTTCGAGCCGGTGACGATTGCCGGCAGATGCTATGTGCGGGCGCCTTTTCATCCCAAAAAAGACGACGCCGAATACGAGATGATAATTGAACCCAAGATGTCATTTGGCACTGCCCATCACGAAACTACCGCCATGATGCTGGAATATGTACTGGAAACTGACTGGTACGACAAACATTTTCTCGACATGGGCTGCGGCACCGGCGCGCTGGCCATTCTGGCTTCGATGCGCGGCGCTCCGTCGGGCGTTGCCATCGACAACGATGAATGGGCTTTTGAAAACACCAAAGAAAACCTTGTTCGCAACAACACCACCAACATTGCAGTTCGGATGGGTGGTAAAGAAGAAATTGGCGACGAGCAGTTTGATATCATTCTTGCCAACATCAACCGCAACATTTTGCTCGACCAGATGGAGACGTATGGCCGGGTGCTGCAGCCGGGCGGGCTGCTTTTTATGAGCGGCTTTTATAAAGAAGATGTGCAGGCCATTACCGAAGCGGCCTCGCGATTTGGCATCAGCCTGCAGCATCAGCGTGAGCAAAACAAGTGGGTGGCCGTGAAAATGATAAAAGAATAGGATTCATTAATTGTGTTGAGTTTGTGATCGGATGAAGTGTTTCAAAATATTTCCTGTATTGTTGCTGCTGCTGATTTCCGGAACACTTCCGGGACAGGCGTTGCGATCGTTCAGCACCGACTCGGTGGTGTACATGCAGGAAATGCGTACTTTTTTTGATCAAGTTATTAATAAAGAAAACAAAGCCGAAGCGCTGGCAACGCTTGAAACCTTTGGCTCTCTTTGGCAAAACGAATCTTTTGGCGCCAACGAAAAGCAGCAGATTTATCAGCTCAGCAATCTCATGCTGAGCAAGCGTATGCGCTCTTACCCCGACTTTGTGCAGTTTCTTCAGGCGCTTGGCGCGATGAAAACAAAACCTCTGGCTCCCGACAGTTATCGAAACTGGCTCCGCGGGGCAGGTCTTACCCTCGAAAGAACCAGAGGTGGCCGCGACTTTGAGTCACTGCTACAATTCACTTTGTGGCTGCTCAACGAAAACGTGTTGTATCGCACGCGCACCTTCGAATGGCGTGCGGGCACCGAAAATTATACTTTCATCGCCGACAGCACTTTCAGGGTGTCGTTTTCCGAACTTGATTTAAAAGGTGTTGCCAAAAACGACAGCACCACGCTCCGGGGCACCAGTGGCACCTACGATCCCGTTGAGGAAATTTGGATTGGATCAGGCGGCATGATCACCTGGCAGCGTGCAGGTTTGCCCGTCGACAGTGTATATGTGCTGCTTAGCGACTACCAGATGAATTTGCGTTCGTCGGGCCTTACCGCCGACAGCGTGCGCTTTTACAACCTCTCGTATTTCGGGCAGCCGCTGCTGGGAAGTGTCGAAGAAAAAGTTTCGGCCAATGTCATCAGTCCCGAAAACGCGCTCTATCCTTTTTTCCAATCCTATGTTCGAAGCCTTTTTATCGAAGGCCTTTTTAATGATGTGGATTATGAAGGTGGTTTTGCTATGAAAGGTGCTAAGATTTTTGGCAGCGGCGATGAATCTACGCCGGCAAAGCTCACCTTTAAACGACCCTACCGCGACAAGCACGGAAAGTATGATTTGCTCATTGCCCGCTCTGATGCTTTTGTGATGGAACCCGACCGCATCAATGCCGCCAGCGCTGCCGTCACCATTTATCACCAGGACGACTCTTTGTTTCATGCCGGCCTGCGTTTCCGCTACATGCACCCAAAGCGGGAAGTGTCGATGTTGCGCACCGACCGCGGCCTGATGGAAAGCCCCTGGTTTGACACCTACCACAACGTAGATATCCACTGCGAAGGATTGTACTGGCGAATGGACGAACCGGAGATACGCTTTCGTGCGCTGATGGGCGTGCAGCAAGTGAGCAACGCTACTTTCGTGAGCCGCAAATTTTACGACGAAAGAATGTACGACATTATCCAGGGCATCGATAATACCAGCCCGCTGGTAAGGCTTTATCAATATTCAAAACAATACGACACACGGCAATTTTACATCGAGGAGCTGGCGAAGTTTATCAAATATCCGGTAAACCAAACCGAGTCGATGGTGATAGGGCTGGCACGCGAAGGGTTTATTTTTTATAACCTCGAAAAACAACAAGGCATTATCACCGACAAGGCTTTTCATTTTGTAAATGCCCGAAGCCTACGCACCGATTACGATGTGATTACTTTCCAATCTTACGTAGAAAAAGATGACAATGCCCTACTTAGTCTGGACAATTTCGATCTTAAAATAAAAGGTGTGCCGATGGTTTCTATCAGCGACTCGCAGAGTGTATACATCTATCCAAAAGACCAGGAGCTGGTGCTGCACAAAAATCTCGACTTCCTCTTTTCCGGCCGAATCACTGCCGGGCTTTTCGAGTTTATGGCACAGGCCTGCTCGTTCGAGTACGACACTTTTAGGCTCAATCTGCCTACCATCGAATATATGAAGTTTAAGGTAAAGGCTTTCGACGCAGTGCCCGGCGAACAAAGATATGTTGATGTGAAAACTGTAGTTTCTAACATCAGCGGCGACCTGCTGATCGACTATCCTACCAACAAAAGCGGCCTGAAGGATTACCCGCGATACCCGATTTTCAACAGCAAAAGTGAATCGTATGTCTATTACGATCAGGATTCGGCATACAAAGACGCCTACAACCGCGAACGATTTTATTACAATCTGAAACCTTTTACGCTTGAAAGCCTGGTGGATGCCTCTACCGAAAATCTGATTTTCGACGGCTACCTCAATTCCGGCGGCATTTTTCAACCGGAGGTAAACAAGCCTTTGTCGGTAATGAAAGATTATTCGCTGGGCTTTGAGGTAACTTCGCCGCCGGGAGGCTACCCCGTTTATAACCACAAAGGAATGTTTACTGATACCGTGCGGCTGACCATGAGTGGCCTGCAGGGTAGCGGCACCATTACCTTTCAGAATACAAAAACCAAAGGTCGCAACATGATGTTTTTCCTGGATTCGGTGAATGCTGTTGTTGATCGTTTTGAAATAACTGCACAAAAATCGCCTCAGGCGCCGTTCCCATCCGTAAAGGGAAAGAACATCAAGCAGCGCTGGTGGCCGTATCAGGATACTATGTTACTGGCCTCCATCGATTCAGCTTTCCAGATGTTTGATAATAAAGTTGCCCACAAAGGCGAACTCATCCATTCGCCCCACGGACTTTCCGGCTCCGGCACCATGCGGTTTTATGGCGCCACCACTACTTCCGGACGTTATTTGTATGGCAACAATCATTTCGATAGCGACACGCTGAATCTAAAAATCAACAGCCTGGACGACAAACAAATTGCTTTTGCCTCCGACCGCTACAGCGCGCATGTAGATTTCACTTCTGGCAACGCTTCCTTTGCTGCCACCGGAAAAGGTTCGCGGATAAACCTGCCGCTTACGCAATATCTTGCTTCCATGGAGAGCTTCGACTGGCACATCAACCGCAGGGAGATTGTGATGCGTAGCAAGGCAACTGCCGGCAATACTGATTTTGACAGGCTCAGCTTGCGCGAAATGTTAAATACAACTCCCGATGGCGCTCGTTTTGTATCGACGCATCCGCTGCAGGACTCGCTTGCTTTTAATGCTGTGCAGGCCGCCTTCAGCCTCGACAGCAATACGCTCATTGCTTCAGGTGTTAAAATTATAAAAGTAGCTGATGCCGCCATTTATCCTGGCGACGGCAAGGTAAACATCAAAGCCAAAGCATTGATGACGCCGCTGCGGGCCGCTTCCATTGTGGCCGACACCATCAACAAAATACATCTGATAAAAGATGCTAACGTTTCAATAGAGTCGCGCTATTTCTATCGTGCAAAAGGAACTTATGCTTACAGCAATTTGCTGGATGAGGAGCAGATTATCCAGTTCGATAAT
This sequence comes from Bacteroidales bacterium, assembly GCA_035647615.1. NCBI lineage: Bacteria > Pseudomonadati > Bacteroidota > Bacteroidia > Bacteroidales > Bacteroidales bacterium. The sequence goes on from DASRND010000030.1 coordinate 17,718, forward strand.
ATCTACGTCGACTCGAGCTATCAGACGGTGGCGCAGGGGCAGGTGCAGCCCGAACAAAATTTCATTTTCAGCCCGCAATGGCAATACCGGGGCACTGTAAATCTCAACGCCCGCGATCCGCTGCTCGACTTCGACGGTGCTTTTATGCCCATGCAGGATTGCGACAAAGAATTGGCACGTTGGGTGAAGTTCCGACAACGCGTGAAACCCGATAGCCTGGTGTTTACGGTGCCTTCGCAACCCGAAGAGTATGCTTATAAAAAACTGTACGCAGGTTTTTTTCATTCCAACGAAGACAACCGCGTTTATCCTGCATTCCTTTCGCGCAAAGGCTATTACAGCGACACGCTGATGCTGTCGGTGGAAGGAGCCGTAACATGCCGTAACAAAGGACGCGAGTTTATCATAGCCGCACCTGGCGATCTTAAAACGCCTCTCAATCTCGATCCGCCCAACCCCTGGATCAGACTCAATACCGAGCAGTGCCACTATACCGCCAGCGGCCCGCTCAACTTTGGCGCTGACTTGGGCGCGGTGGCACTGCAGGCTTTTGGCAAGATCGATCATTATATCATCCCCGACTCCACACGATTTGAAGCGTTTTTCACCATCGACTTCCCCTTCAAGGCGGAGGCGCTTGCGCTGATGTTGCAGGATTTGGATAAAGCCAACACGGCGGGCATAAAACTTTCGGGAGGACCGGCAGCCATGGCCTATCATCAGCTTCTTGGCGAAGAAAGAGCGTCCGAAGTAATTTATAACTTATCTACTTTTGGTACCTTGCGGCGCGTACCCGACGAACTGAAGAAGAGTTTGGTAATAAGTGAGGTAAAAATGCGCTACAACCCTGAAAACCGCTCATTCATCTCCGAAGGAAAAATTGGCGTAAGCATGGTGGCCGGCGAACCAGTAAACAAATATTTTGATGGCTTTATGGAAATTGCGCGAAAGCGGAGTGGCGACATCCTCACCATCTACATCGAAGTAAGCCGGCGGCAGTGGTACATCTTTCAATACAGCGGCAACCTGATGCAGGCCACTTCGTCAAACAACGACTACAACGCTATGCTGATGGAGAAGGATAATAAACACAAAGAAAAGGGCGACGAACAGGGCTATCGTTATATTAATATGGTCACTTCGACCAAAAACAGAATTCTTCGCGCCTGGCGCGCCGAAGACACTAACGAAGAAGAATAAAATTATGGAATATTATTTATTGATAGCAGCAGGCATCGTAACCGCTTTTTTGATCGGGAGCATCCCGTCGGCGGTATGGATAGGCAAAGTTTTTTATGGCATCGACGTGCGCACACAAGGCAGCGGCAACGCCGGCGCCACCAACACCATACGTGTGCTGGGTGCAAAAGCAGGCATCCCCGTCTTATTATTCGACATCTTCAAAGGATGGTTCGCAGTGTACCTCTCGGTGTATTTCGCTCCCGAAACCATGAGCGAACTCTCGATGATCCATTTTCGCATAGCGCTGGCAGCCGTTGCAGTGCTGGGGCATGTCTTCCCGGTATTCGCAGGGTTCAGAGGTGGCAAAGGCATCGCCACTTTGCTGGGCGTGGGCATTGCGTTGTATCCACAGGGGGTGCTGGTGGCAATCGTCATTTTTGCAGTAGTGCTGGCCATAACCGGTTATGTTTCGCTGGGATCAATCACCGCCTCGGTAACTTTCCCTTTTGTAACTATTATCTTTTTCAACCCGCACTCCTTGTCGCTGCTATTGCTTGCTGTGATGGTAGGAATTTTTGTCCCGTTAACGCACCACCACAACGTAGAGCGGCTGCTCAAAGGCACCGAGCGGAAGTTTAGCTTCAGGAAGCGGAAGACGCCGGAGTAAACCCTTGCAGGGTTTTGGCAAATCCCGAACCGCTGAGCGCTTCTCTGAACCCCTGCAGGGTTTCGGCAAATCCCGAATAGCAAGGCGCTTCTCTAAACCCTGCAAGGGTTAAGGCGCCGCCGAACCGCTGAGTGTTTCTCTAAACCCTTGCAGGGTTTTACCGCACCACCACCCTTGCCTGCTTTGCAAATCCTTCTTCCGGCAGTAGCTGAAGCAGATAAATACCCGGGCGCAGGTGTGAAATATCTATTGTGATTTTCCGGGTTCCTCGTTCGCAAATTGTTGCAGGCACTTGATGCACCAGCACGCCGGTGAGCGAAAAGATTTGAAGTGAAACCTGCTGCACTTTTTGCAAATCAAAAGCTACCACAAAACTTCCTTTGGCAGGATTTGGAAAAACTTGAAGCGCCGGGGCTATGCTCCGCGGATTTTCAGGAGAAACTAATCCCAGCGGAGCGGCATCAAACTCATAGGCGCCCATGTCGATGATGGCGGTGCCGTTGTGGTTGCCGTCCCAGATGCGGTGGTTCATCAAAAGGTCGCCGGCGGGCAGCAACAATCCCAAGGTGTCAGGTGTGCCGGTATCA
>DASRND010000031.1 GCA_035647615.1 Bacteroidales bacterium
AATACAGCAACCACTTTGCGGTTGTTGTTCTGATTTGTCTGAAAGAAATTAAATTTTACATTTCGTGTCGCTTATATTTTTGTGTCTGCAAATGTACGAACTTTTTCTTTTAGCACCGTCGTTTTTAATATGGCAGGTAACTTATTTTTATGACCCCTTTCTGTCTATTAAATGACCCAAATTTGGTACAATAGGAAGACATTTTGTCTTTTTACTGAAGTTTTCATGTATTGTTTGTTTTTGTTTCATTTGTCAAAAATAATTAAATTTCCAAATCATCCACCCAGGCCATATCTTTCAGAGCCTCAAAAATGCTGTTCAGTTTAAAATCGCTTTGGGCAATGTACCAAAAGCCCCGGCTTTGGCTCCAGGCAGCTCCTTTGAGCGTTTTTACTTTGGCGATGAGCGTAAAATCCTTCTCAAAACTCAGGCGCACCGCTGATGTGCCGTGGTGAAAGTCGTTAGCCAATGTGATGACAGGAGCCTTCATTTGCCTGGTTAATTTAATTGCGCGGTAAATGTACAACTATTTCGTTTGGATGGATTCTAAATTTCATGTTGGGAGGCATGGCGCATGGCGCAAAGAGCAAAGCGTATGACGCAACTGATTCAAGGGTTGGCATCCCTTTGTCTGCCGATGTGGATGAAGAAAGCGGCCAGCCACCAATTATATTTCGCTTTGCCATATTTCCGGCGCGACTCAATTTGTCAAAAACGGTTACATCAGGAAGGTTAATGAATGGTTGTAATATTCAGTGCGGAAATGGTGATTAAGCCCAGATGTTCCCAATGTTTAAAAGAGTAGGGATAGGGCATAAAATGTCAGAGTTTTGAGGCTTCTTATTTACCTATGTTTGCGCACTTTTAAAACATACGGTTAAGGAACATGAGACGAGTTGTTGCTGCAATATTATTTGCATTTCTTTTTTTACCAAACATCCTTCTGGCGCAGGATGCATTCCCTACTGTTCGATTGAAATTCGATACCCGGTTTGACTTTACCGCTAAAGTTCCATCGCAGGATAGCTTATCCGCCTTGTCGAGTTTTGATGGTAAGTATTTAAATATCATACTTCAAGGAGAAATCACTAAAAAATTCTCTTACAACTATCGCCAACGAATGATTTTGGACAGCAAGCCTACTTACCAGAGTTTCTTTAATGCAACAGATTGGCTATTCCTTACCTATAAAATAAACAAAAACTTCTCAGTCTCCGGGGGGAAACAAGTGGTTGCCATTGGTGGCTTCGAATATGATTCTGCACCGATTGATTTGTACTTCTGGTCAACGTTTTGGAACAATGTTACCTGCTATCAAATTGGAGGTACGGTAAACTATAAAACGACGGATGATAAACACACCATCGGGTTTCAAATCACGAATTCGCCTTTTACAGCAGAAACATTGCAAAGTCTCTATTCCTACAACCTGATATGGTACGGAACTTTTAACCGATTTAATACTATTTATTCTCTCAATAGAATAGAGGTGGAAAAGGGGCATTACATCAACTACATTACTTTAGGAAATAGATTCAGCGTAAGAAACTTTTCTGTTGAAGTTGACCTAATGGACAGATTCTCGGATCACCAGAAGAATTTGTTGTCGGATTATTCTGTTATTGGCAATTTCAAATGTTCTGTAAAGAACAAAATAAAAGTATTTGTAAAAGCAGGATATGATGAAAATAACGCGCAAAAGCCAACCGACCCTTTTATTTACGATCGTTATGTTGTGCCCGGCACGGAGCATTTTTACTATGGGGCAGGGGTGGAGTACTTTCCTATAAAAAACAGTAACGATCTGCGAATACATGCTGTTTGGTCTTCAAATAACGACCAGGTGCAATACCAAACATTTAATGTTGGTGTTCGTTGGCAAATGGATGTTTTGAAAAAAAATTAAACTAATAATACCGGTTTATGGAAAAGAAACCATTGAAATTTACGACTAAACGAAGAACAGAGGCTGGCGTATTCTTAATCATATTCTTCGGAACCTTCACGTTCATTGGGAGTAGGATGGGTTTGCCAAACATGCTTAATACCATTATGCAAACCTCCTATAGCTTACTAATCGACACTGTTTTTTACATCATGGCCATAACAGTGCTATCGGGGGCTTTGGGAAAACTCTTAACAGAATTCGGAGTAGTGCGCCTGCTCGAAGTGATATTAAAACCATTGATGAAACCGCTTTACAATCTGCCGGGAGTTGCAGCATTGGGCGGATTATTAACATTTTTATCAGACAATCCTGCAATTATTAGCCTGGCTAAAGACCAAAACTTCAATCGATATTTCAAAAAATACCAATTAATATCCCTCACCAACTTTGGGACTGCGTTCGGAATGGGATTGGTTGTGATAATTTTTATGGCTGGCAGGGGCTTTGGTTCTGCCGCTGTTGTCGGATTAGCAGGAGCTGTTATTGGCAGCATTATTTCGACAAGATTAATGCAAAGGTTTACCGTTAAACAGTTCCCTGAATTGGAAACGGAACAAGTTGAAGGTGGAGATGAGCAGAAGATTTCTTTTAAATCCGAAGGCAGTGTTTTTTTAAGGGGATTAAACGCAATACTCGACGGAGGAAAAACGGGTGTAGATCTTGGGCTTGCTATTATTCCAGGAGTACTTATTATCTCAACATTTGTAATGATACTTACCTTTGGCCCCAGCCCTGAAGGTTTTACAGGAAAAGCATACGAGGGGATAGCCCTGCTTCCCTATCTTGCTCAAAAAGTTAATTTTGTATTTGTTTGGTTATTCGGATTTCAGCATCCAGAGTTAATAGCCTTCCCAATAACCTCTCTCGGAGCGGTTGGTGCTGCACTTGGTTTGATTCCAAAATTTCAAAATGCCGGTTTACTTGATGGCAACGCTATAGCAGTATTTACTGCAATGGGAATGTGTTGGAGTGGATTCTTAAGCACCCACACGGCAATGCTCGATTCGCTGGGATACAGAAAACTTACAGGAAAAGCCCTTCTTTCGCACACCATAGGCGGACTTTTTGCCGGAATATCAGCACACTGGCTCTTTTACCTATTAGGCCTGTTATTTTAATGTGATATCGTTTTATCTCTGTTTCCCCATTACCACTCGGGGAAACAGAGCGTTTTACAGGGTTAAGACCTGAAACCAAATAGTAACCTAATCAACCGAAAAGAAGAGCGCAAAACAGGAACTATCAGGCTATGGCTTTTTCACCTAAGACATGCTTATTTTCTACTTCTACACTGGTATTATTGAGTCTGGCCAATACTCGGGGCACAAACCATTTGGAGAGGGTTACAAGGGTTAAAGTAGGAGGCCTTGAAGGCGCACCGGGAATAACGCTTATGTCGCAGGCAAAGAGATTTGGAATTGGGGATTCAAGGGTGTTATCCAGAACCAGTCCTACCGGACACGATCCGCCCGGATGACCAAAGGTTACCCCGCCTTGGTGGTGGCTCATTCCGACATGATGAGCGGAGCCAGGCTCACATCCCATCTTATAAAGTATCTTCTCATTCACATATCTGCAGTAGTTCATATGCTGCTCATCGAGCGGGGTAAGCGTTTTGGAAACCTTGCGGTCCCAGGCTATCCGCCCAACTCCTTCGTCGTGGATCTTGTTGAAGATGCCTACCTTGCGCTTATGCAGTTTGTAAGCTTGAATGGCAGGCTTTACTCCGCGATTCATAATCTGATACATAGCCCAGAACCCGCGTCCCCAGGCCAGGTCCGATTGAAAAAGGCAGCCGTGCTCATCATCAACGAACCCTACCGAAGTTCCGTGCTCATAGTTGGTTCCAGGGTCCTTGCTGTCTTCGGGCAAAAGAGCCCATGATGAAAAACTCGGGTCTCCGAACATGCGTATTCCGGCATGGGTAATTCCGGAATGCTGCAGAATACTCGCCGTACCAACGCCGCCAGCGGAGCAGATGATCATTTTACCGCGAATCTCGTAGAGTTGGTCGTCTTTTTCACCCCTGGCATAGAATCCAACAGCTTTTCCGTTCTCTACAATTACTCTGTCCACCTTGGTATGTAATTGCAGTTCAGCACCGTATTCCACGGCTTCCTGGGCAGCATAATAGCCCATCCACTTTGCGCCAAAGGCACAACCCATGGGGGCTGTTGTACAAGCATACTTACACTTTTCAAAGTTTATGTGCCGATGGGATTTCACAAAGGGATAGCCAAGCTCATTGGCGCTTTCCATCATCCGTCTATTGATGGGGCCTATAAACTCGTCAGGTGTTTCACTCACCCAACTCTCTTTCTTTGCAGCATCAAGATAGGGTTTGAGATCCATGCCTTGATCCTCCCAGGCAGAAAAATCAGGAAAGACTGCGATACCTGCGTAGAGGTATGAGCCTCCGCCGATGCCCTTACCCAGAACGATACCGTTGCCCTCAATACTCATCGACCAGGTTTTGCCTTTGTCCGATGTCATGTGTTCGCCGTTAAGCATTCCCTTTGAGGTGCCAATGCCTTTGAGCGAGTTGCCGCCCTGCTCAATGAGAAGCACTTTTTTGCCTGCCTTGGAGAGGTCTTTTGCCAGAACACATCCACAGGGTCCGCCACCGGCGATAACTACATCATAGCCGTCCTTAAATACCGTTTTCTTCATAGTTGCGCGATTTATTTATCAGTTTATCAATACTTCCATGATACGTAAAATATCGGTTGCTTTTATTTAAAATAGCCTAAGTTGACTTGCAATTTTTTATCCTTTGCCAATAAAAATTTACTTTCTTCAAAAGTAGGTTTTGCAAATTTGGGTTTCACATTATTCGAAAATGCAAATGGTTCTTTAGGAATTCCTAATAAGTTCTGGTTTAATTTACCATCAGAATTTTTATCGTGATAGAGCAGAAATGCGTATTCGCCCTCTGGCAAATCATCAATAATTATTGTTACAATAGTATCATTAGCAGCTATTACGTAATTTTTGAAGGTAAAACCTTGTTTTAAAAACTTTTCGCTTGTGTTAAAAACACCAATTCTAATATTCCCCTCAAGGACTTCAATATTTTGAATTTCGATAGTCAATTGAGGATTTTCGGTGGTAACAAAACCTGTTAAAATCGAAAGACACAAGAGCAGGATGTACATGGTTCTAATTTTTAATTATTTCTTTATTACTACTTTCAAAAGATGCGTTTACACAGCCGGCTTGAAAGAGGTGTGTGTACCTTTTGCAAACTTAGCCGAAAGATGAGCCCTTGATCCTTCCCCAAGCTCATGCCCACCGCCGGAGTGCCGTGGTAAGATTCAAAAGCCCATGCGATCAGAGGATTCATCATTTGCTGCGTAAATTTGATTGCACGACAAATGTAGTAGATATTTCATTTGGAATGCTTCTGAATTTTGATATGTTGCGCTCTTATTCAAAAAAATAAGGGCTGGCATCCCTTGCGCAGGAATCCTTGAACCGCAGTAGCTCGTGCTTTTGTAGTTCTATTCAGCTTTTAGCTCAATCGACAATCCGAGGGCATTCGCGACCAGGGCGAAGTTCGATAAACGAATATCTTCCCCGTTTTCGATCCGTGAGATATAGGGTCGTTTTTTCCCAATTTTTTCAGCCAAATTTTCCTGACTCATTTGCAATTCTTTTCTGCGATTCTTTATAATCTCGCCAAAATAATAGGAAAAAGCCTCTTCCCGGAATTTCTCACGTTCTGCTGACCCCTCTTTCCCATAGCGATTGGCAATCAGTTCTTTTGCATTTATTGTTTTTCCCATGATGATTATTCTTTTAGGTATTCTTCTAATATTTTCTCAGCTTGCTTTATAGCTTTTTTGTAATCGTTGGTTGATTTTTTCTTAAATCCACAGAGGCACACAGCTTTAGTACACTCAGCAAAATTCAAATGATCAATTGCAAAAATTACTATTCGATATTCATTGCCTGCTTTAATCCGTAATTCATAAAATTGGGTCGATTGTAGCTTTTTCAGAAAGTTGGCATTTATGACTTTAATCTCTCCAATAACTTCAATGAGTTGGAAGATTTTCAGCGAAAATCTTTGGTCTTGATTGTCTATAAATTCCAGACATTCTTCTGTAATATCGATTTCTCTCATATTAGAGGGTGTAACGAATTAGTTTCAATTTAATTTCGTTTAGAAAATATTTCATTTGGAATGCTTCTGAATTTTTAAAGCATGGCGCAGGGCGCAAGGCGCAGGAGAAAGGGTTCGCAACCCCACAGGGGATGCAACGCTTAAGTGTTCCTAAAGATAATTCCAGAAGGCTGAAAAAAAACATGGCGCGTGGCGCATGATGCAGATGCAATAAATCCAGGGTCGCCATCCCTTTCAGGGCTGGCATCCCTTGCTCCGCTGATTGTTGGCTATGGCCTGAGAACGGCCGACTGCGGACTGCCTGCTTCCTGCTACCGCACAACAATCTCGTCGGCAAAAATCCAGGTGGTGTCGCCGGCGCCCGGATGCCACGCGGGGCAAACGCCGCCATTGGTGGCCTTTACGCGGATAAAGCGTGCGGGAGTTTCGGTAAACTGAACCTTAAGCTCTTCCCTGAAGGCGAGGTCCTTTTTGCGGTCGGTGGTGGTTGTAGCTGTGCCAGCCTCCGAATAATTGATGCCATCTTCCGAAAGGGAAACTTCCATGGTTTCCGGCAGGAAAATCCAGACGTTCTGAAATTGCATAAACGATCCTGTTACACTGCTGATGGTTCGCGGTGCACCCAAATCTATCTCCACTTCCATATCGTCACCATAAAACCCTTGCCAAAAGCCGTCGTGGTGGCTCATGCTTCCCTGTAGCCCGTCCACCAGCGTGGTTGTGCCTTGGCCGGGATATTTGTTGGAGGGCGGGCGGGTATATTTTACCGTTGCGCCAAGCGCCTGCTGATAGGCAATCCTTTTTTCCGAGAAGGTCTCATTTATCACGCCACCGATAAAAATTGCTGCACGCAAAGTTACCGAGCTGTCGATGGCCAGTGGTTGTTTGTAAAGTTTCGATTGCAAAGTCGGTACCGAGCCGTCGGTGGTGTAGCGGATTTCGGGCGAGAGCTGTTCGGTAGCAAATCCGATGGTAAGTTTCCCATTGATGGTGTCGTAGTTGGTTTTAAACTCTACCGCATACGATCCTTCGGAATAATTAACACCCATAACATCAAAACGGTCGAACTGTGTCTCGAGGCGCTCTCTGAAGCTGTCCCAGCATTTTTGTTGTGGTGCCGTCCAGAGTGCTTCGGCCAGCGCTGTCATACGTGGTACCGCCATGTATTCGGCGTGTTCAGGCGTGGGAATATATTCTGTCCACACATTTCCCTGACCTCCCAAAATATGTTTTGCTTCTTCGGCGGTAAGATCGGCAGGAACGGGATCGAAGGAGTAAGACCTTTTCAATGTGGTGAGGCCACCAATGGCGGTGGGTTCAAAGTCTGCATTGGCCTGGTAGTAGTCGAGGTAGCAATGCGTAACCGGACACATCACCACATCGTGGCCCTCGCGGGCAGCCTGAATGCCGCCATCGATGCCGCGCCACGACATTACCGTAGCTTCGGGTGCCAGGCCGCCTTCGAGGATTTCGTCCCAGCCGATGAGTTTTTTGTCTTTGCTGATCAGATACTTTTCGATGCGTTTTACAAAATAGCTTTGCAGCTCGTGGGTGTTGGCAAGCTTCTCGTCGCGTATGCGCTTTTGGCATTTGGGGCATGTTTCCCAGTGCGTTTTGGTGGCTTCGTCGCCGCCGATGTGGATGTATTTCGCCGGAAAAAGTTCAACCACTTCGTCGAGCACTCCTTCGAGCACCTCGAAAGTTTTTTCGTTGCCGGCACAAAAAATATCTTCAATCGGCCAATAACCGCCGGGCATTACAAAGAAAGGGCCGTCGGTACAAGCCAGCTCAGGATAAGCAGCCATGACGGCAGAAGCGTGGCCGGGCATCTCTATTTCGGGCACCACCATGATGTGTCGCGCTGCTGCGTAGGCCACCACTTCGCGAATCTGATCCTGTGTATAAAAGCCGCCATAAGTAGCTTTTTCGCCGGGCTGTGGTGGCGTGGCATCATTCCAAGGCAGCGATTCCCGATTGACGCGCCAGGCGCCCACTTCTGTGAGTTTAGGATATTTTTTTATCTCAATGCGCCAGCCATTGTCGTCGGTGAGATGCCAGTGGAAAACGCTCATCTTGTGCATGGCAATCAGGTCGATGTATCGTTTTACGAAATCAACATCGAAAAAGTGGCGCGAAACGTCCAGGTGCATGCCTCGCCAGCCAAAGCGTGGCTTGTCGAATATTTTTATGCTGGGAATTCTCCAGGATATGTTGTGCGCATCGCTACCGTAAATTGCCGGTGGCAGGAGTTGATAAATCGTTTGTATGGCGCGGAATAATCCGGCAGGTTGATGGGCTGAAATATTTACCACATTTTTGCTTACATCCAGCAGGTAACCCTCGTCGCCAAGAGTATCGGCGGCAGCCAGCAATTCAAAAACAAAAGCCTGCTCACCGGCATATTCGTCCGCAGAAATAGTTTGTAACAGCATGCCTGAGCTTTTACTGATCTGTTGCTGTAACATATCCACCGTGGCGGCTACATTGGCATCTGCCTCAGCAAATACGAGTTTCGTTTCAGGAGTTATTTCAAAATACCCCTTTTGAATTTCAACCTGCAACGGTTGCGGAATGATATCGACAGGAAGCTGATCATTACCAGATTTGCACCCTGACATAAAAAGCGTAGCTACAAAGGTCGCCACCAAAAGCCATGTGAGATTTTTCATTTTCTTTTTTAATATTAAAATATGATTTGCAAAAATAAGCCGAAAAAGTGAGGTGTGGAAAACAACTTGTCGGGGGTGCTGGCAAAGAAGAAGTTGTAAGATTAGCGGGTTCGGCTTAGCTTTTCAGATTTGAAAATAGAAGATGCCTTTTCTGGTGATTGTTTAGGTGGTCGATTTTAAAAAAAGCTATAAATGATAAATCCAATAAGTTTTGGAAAATCCATCGCATCCCCCCAGCCCCATGAAGGGGGAGTTGCCAACGCACAATCAAGTGTGAGCTGGCTTCTCCGCCAGCTGGCGGAAATGAGGGGTAGCGTGGGGCATTTCGAAAATATAAATTCTTATCTGAAAGTTGAGTTTTAAAGAACATCAGCTAAACAGTTACTTTTTTTAAAAACCTTAACAGACCTCCTTCTGGGTAAAGTGGTAATATTGCAGCCAAAACAAGACAATGGGGATTTTTGCAAATTTATTTAAAGGAAGTGGCAAGGCCTCCAAGGCTGACATGTCGGCCATCGGCACCGACATGCACTCGCATCTCATCCCCGGCATCGACGACGGCTCCTACAATCTGGAAACCTCCATCGAACTCATCAAAGGCATGCAGGCGCTGGGTTACAAAAAGCTGATCACCACGCCACACATCCAGGGCGAATTTTATTGCAACACACCGGAAACCATTTTCCCGGGTCTGCAGCGCGTGAAGCGTGAGTTGGTGCGGCAGCAAATTCACATCGAGTTGCAGGCTGCTGCCGAATATCTCATCGACGACAAGTTTGAGCGGAAATACAAATCGGGCGAGCTGCTCACCTTTGGCCAGAAGCATCTGCTGGTAGAGTTTTCGTTTTTCAATGAGCATCCGCGTTGGCGCGATTTCTTTTTTGATTTGCAAATTGCCGGGTACAAAATCGTCCTGGCGCACCCCGAGCGCTATTCCTATTTTTTCAGAGATTTCGGTAAATTTGAAGAGATCAAAGACCGTGGTGTGCTTTTCCAAATTAACATCAACTCGCTCACGGGTTACTATTCAGGGGAAGTAAAAAAGATGGCCGAACGTTTCATCGACGCAGGTATGGTCGATTTGGCTGGCAGCGATCTGCACAACGAACATTATCTTCAGGCTTTGCAACAAGCCGTTTCTAATAAATATTTGCGCAAGCTTATCGATTCCGGGAAGCTGAAAAATAATACACTTTAAATTGATCAATTTCACTGGCTTTTAAAGGCCTTTCTCAGTAACTTATTTTGAGGAAGGTTTTTCATACTACCCAACGTTTTCAATCATTGTTGTCCGGTAAACATAATTTCCTTTGAATAGATTCTTCTCCGCCAGTTGGCGGATCAGAATGACAGGCCGTTAGGGTTTTTGGGAGGGCTAAGTCGGCGGCTCCGCCGCCGACTTAGCCCTCCCTCCTCTAAACCATCGCAAACCATTGTCTTTCTGAGCGTAGCGAAGAATCTGTTGTTTTTAACCAGACGCCAATATTTTAGAATTAAAACCCGGCAACTGACTTGTTCCTGTTCGCAACGAACTATCATTATTCATTGGTGATATTAACAAATGATTAACAATTCGTTGGCAAACAATCATTTTCTGTTGGGTGTTAATCAGGTTCAGTATTCATCCAAAAAAAACCTAAGCAGTATGAAAATGAGCATATTTACATCCTTTATTATTTTGTTGTTCACTATTCCGGTTTTCGGGCAGTTGGCTGAGCCAACAAACAGAATCATTGTGAAATTAAAAAACGACAGGATTCCTGAAAATTATGCCGGAGAAAAATCACTAACCGGAAGTAGTAAAATCGACAACCTTTGCATCGATTTGAATGCTGTCAAAATTCAAAAACTTATTACAGGCCGGAAAATAACCAACCAAAGCTTTGTGGTTCAATTCCCGGAAGGGGCAGGCATTCAGCAAGTAATTGATGAATTTTACGCTACCGGCGACATCGAATATGCTGAGCCCGACTTCAAAGGTTCGACGGGTGGCGCGGCTACTGGTTCACCGAACGATCCATTTTATTCACGACAATGGTCATTGAAAAACGATGGGACTTTTCCATTATCACCTGCCGTGGCCGGAGCTGATATTGATATGGAACTCGCCTGGGAAATCCAGCAGGGCGACAGCAATATTGTGGTTGCCATCATTGATAGCGGAGTAAAATTGGATCATCCTGATCTGGCCGGAAGAATCTGGACAAATTATAACGAAATACCCGACAATGGGATCGATGATGATGGCAATGGCTACATCGACGACGTGCAGGGTTGGGATTGGGCTTATAACGATAATCTGCCAATAGACGACTTTGGGCACGGAACCAACGTGGCGGGGATTGTTGGTGCCAACGCAAATAACGAAATTGGCTACGCCGGTGTCGATTGGAACTGCAAAATCATGGCTTTGAAAGCTCTTACCAGTGACAATTTTGGCTATTACTCGTGGTGGGCTGGAGCGATTTATTATGCTGTCGATAACGGAGCACATGTAATCAACATGTCGTTGGGCGGAGAAGAATTTTCCGCTACTTTTCAGGAGGCAGTGGATTACGCTTTGGACAATAATGTGGTGGTGGTAGCATGTATGATGAATACCAATTCGAATACAACCTTTTATCCTGCCGGGTTCCCGGGGGTAATTGCGGTAGGTGCAACCAACCCGAACGACGAAAGAGCGCATCCATTTTATTGGAGCGCTACCAGCGGTAGCAATTACGGCGAACATATCTCGGTGATTGCGCCCGGCAACTTTATTTATGGGTTGCACTATTTATCCAACACCAATTACAATACCTATTGGGGCGGGACTTCCCAGGGCACACCCCATGTGGCAGCGCTTGCCGCCTTGCTTTTGGCGCAGGATAACAGCAGGACGCCGGCGCAGATAAAATCAATCATCGAATTATCGGCTGAAGATCAGGTGGGAGACCCCGCCGAAGACACTCCCGGCTGGGACCAATATTACGGTCATGGCCGGATAAATGCCTACATCGCCCTGCTGAATGTTGGTGTAAACGAGGTGCGCACTGATGTGGAAAAGATATCTGTTTTCCCTAACCCCGCACAGCGCGAATTCACGATAACTTTCCCTGCGGAAACACAGCAGATTGAAATTATAAATTTACAAGGACAAGTTGTTTTGCAAAAGAAAACCTTTGGCGAAACCAGTTACAGCGATCACCTTTCCGTTAATGGAACCTACATCATTCGTATCACCACCGATAAAAATACAATAGCGAAAAAATTTGTGGTGAACCGATAGTTGGTTTAGCTTTAAGGAAAAAATGAAACCGGCAATCTCTCAAGGGTTGCCGGTTTTGTTTATTAATCAGGGTTCTTGTCAATTCACTGATGGAGCTGGGTTAGCAGTAGTTGCAAAAAATTGTAAGCGCAGAAGTGGTAAAATAACACTTCTCCTTTTTGATTACAATCACAAAAAGTATTTTCTTTGTTCGCAAATCTACGAACATTATGAGTATGAAATCAGTTGCAACAGAAAGCCAAATCAGACTTGCCCGTTACGCCAAAGCAATGGGGCATCCTGTGCGGATGTATGTTCTGGAATTGCTCTCAAAACAAAGTTGTTGCTACAGCGGTGATTTGAGTGAAGAGCTGCCCATTGCGAAATCTACTTTATCACAGCACCTTAAGGAGCTGAAGTCCTCCGGGCTGATTCAGGGGGAAATTGAATTACCCAAAATAAGGTACTGCATTCATAAAGAAAACTGGAAAGAAGCACAGCAGCTTTTTAAAGGTTTTTTGGGATTATAAAAATTTTTTGCAAACAATGTTCGTTGTTTTACGAATTACGAAATGAAACAGAGTCAACTAACTTTTTAAAACTTACAAATATGGAAATCAAAGTTTTGGGTACCGGATGTACAAAATGCAAATCACTCGAACAAGCCACCCGCGAAGCCATCGCCAAAACCGGTGTGGAGGCCAACGTGACAAAAGTGGAAGATATCCTTGAAATTATGCAGTATGGCATAATGTCAACGCCTGCTTTAGTGGTCGACGGCCAAATTGTGGTGAAAGGTAGAGTTCCGTCAGTTGATGAAATCTCTAAAATATTAACCAAATAACACCTTAACAACATGAAAAAAATCATCAGTAGTTTAAGTTTTATCCTCTTTGTAGGAATAGCAATGGTTTCTGCACAAAACGCTGATCGCGTAAAAGCTGCTCAGCCAACGGATAAAAAGGTAACAGCAGCTGATCAAAAGGCCAATAGCCAGGTGCAGGTTTACTATTTTCATGCTACACGCCGCTGCGCCACTTGTCAGGCAGTAGAATCAGTTACCGAAAAAACCATCAAAGAAAATTATGGTGAGAAGGTAAGTTTCGAGTCGATTAACAACGAAGAAGATAAAGACAATCCCCTCATCGAAAAGTATGAAATCAGTGGGCAAACCCTTTTAGTCATCAAGGGCGATCAAAAAGCGGATCTGACCAATGAGGCTTTTCTGAATGCTCGTACCAGTCCCGCTAAGTTTGAAAAGAAACTGAAAGCCGCCATCGACAAGCTGTTGTAAGCATGGAGGAGGCACTCAACAACTTGTTGGAAACGTCACAGTTTCCGATACTCACAGCATTTATTCTGGGGCTTATGACTGCCATTAGTCCGTGTCCGTTGGCAACCAACATCACGGCCATCGGTTATATCAGCAAAGATATCGAAAGCCGGCGCAAGGTTTTTACCAACGGGCTGATTTATACGCTTGGGCGCGCCATCTCCTACACAGTCATTGGTTTAATCTTCTTTTTTGGCGCAAGCCGGTTTGCTCTGGAAGGATTTTTCCAGGCATGGGGCGAAAAGATCCTTGGCCCGCTTTTGATCATAATCGGATTGTTTATGCTTGGCGTATTAAAGCTCAAAATCCCCGGCTTGGGTTCTTTAAGCGAAAAAATGGAGAGCAAGTCGAATAGTGGCTTTTGGGGCGTACTTTTATTGGGAGTGGTTTTCGCTCTGGCATTTTGCCCTTACAGCGGTGTGCTCTATTTTGGAATGTTGATGCCCCTGACCATTAGCAGTGCAAGCGGTTTGTATCTGCCGTTGGTTTTTGCCATTGCCACAGGTATTCCGGTGATAATATTTGCCTGGCTCATTGCTTTTAGCATAGGTTCCATTGGTAACGTTTACAACAAACTAAAAACCTTTGAGGTGTGGTTCAGGCGCGGAGTAGCCATTCTGTTTATTGCAGTGGGGACGTACTACATCTTTATTCTTTTTTTCTAAAAAAGCATCAATAAAATGGAAGTTAAAAAAGAGATAAAAATACTGCTGTGGATTGCAGCAGTGTTTGTATTTGTTTATTTCATGCCACTCGAAAATGATCGTTTTACGGAAGCGCTGTTTTCGATGTTCGACCTTGCCAAATGGTATGCGCAGGAGCACGTTATTTTGTGTTTGCTTCCAGCATTCTTCATCGCTGGTGTAATCTCGGTTTTTGTGAGCCAGGGCGCCGTCATGAAATACTTTGGGGCAAAAGCAAAAAAATGGGTGGCCTATACCGTGGCATCTGTATCAGGAGCCGTATTGGCCGTTTGTAGTTGTACCATTCTTCCTTTGTTTTCGAGCATTCACAAAAGAGGAGCCGGCTTGGGGCCTGCCATCGCATTCCTGTATTCCGGTCCGGCTATCAACATTCTGGCAATCATCCTTACTGCCCGGATTTTAGGCTTTGAGATGGGTGTTGCACGAGTTGTGGGTGCTGTGTTATTTGCTGTTGTAATAGGCTCAATAATGTCATTAATTTACAGGAAGGAAGAAAATGCCAAACGGGTAGAACAGATGAATTTCCCCGATATCCCGGAAAAACGTCCGATGTGGCAAACAGCTTTTCATTTCTTTACCTTGGTGTTAATTCTTGTTTTTGCCAACTGGGGCAAGCCGGGCGAGGGTATTACAAGCGGCACATGGTTTTGGATCTGGGCCAACAAATGGTACATCACCGCTGGCTTCGGCTTGCTGTTGATCTATTCGCTTATCGCAATCCTAAAAATAAAATGGTATTGGGTAGCTTTAGCAGCTCTTATTACAGCAGCCTCCGCTTTCCTAAGTTCTTCTCCTCTGATACCAATGGTCGTCGGAATCGCAGGCCTTAGCATTGTTACGCTTACGGATAAGAAAAACCCGGAAAATAAAGACTGGACAATTTCTTCGTGGGAGTTCACAAAACAAATAATACCCATGCTGGCAATTGGCGTTTTGATTGCCGGCTTTTTGCTTGGTTCAACCCATGACGACACGGCAATGGCGGGGGTAATCCCTAACGAATGGATTGCAAATCTTGTGGGCGGAAACTCGGTGTTCTCTAATTTCTTCGCTTCCGTTGTGGGTGCTTTCATGTATTTTGCTACGCTCACCGAAGTTCCAATTTTGCAAGGATTACTTGCTGCCGGAATGGGCAAAGGTCCTGCGCTGGCCTTGCTTTTGGCCGGCCCATCGCTTTCACTTCCCAACATGCTGGTTATCCGTGACGTAATTGGGACACAAAAAACAGTAGTCTATGTGCTTCTTGTAGTAGTAATGGCAACGATTACGGGGTTGATTTATGGGGCAATGTAATAGAAGTCGAAAAAATAAAGAAAGATTAAAATACAATGGCCGGATTCCATTGAACCCGACTTGAATTATTAACCCATCTGCCGAACAGGCGGGCAATTAAAAATTAAAATTATGAGTACACAAAAATTTCAAGTACCGGACTGGGCATATGAATTTCACGGGCACCAATGTCCTTTTATGCCCATTGGATACCGCATGGCCACCGTGGCTATGGAAAAATTAGGTATCGAACGTTGCAAAGACCACGAAATGCACGTTTTGTCAGAAATGGGCGTGGGGCATCCACAGGGATGTATGCAGGATGGAATCATGTCTGCCACTTCTGCCACCTTTGGCAAAGGGATGATGGAAAAATTACATTATGGTAAAATAGCCGCTACCTTCTGGTATCCCGATAAAGGAGGCGTAAGGATTTTCCTGAAAAACGAATTTCAGGATAAATTAGCGCCACATGAGTTTTTTACTTATCGCAAAAAAGGTGTAGAGCCTTCGCAAATACCAGCCGAAGTTAATCAGGATATTATCGACATTGTTTTAAATGCATCCGTTGACAAGTTATTCACCATTGAGATGTTGCCCGGTTTTGTTTACAAACCGGTGAAAGGCACCTTCGCCAAAGCCAAATGCGAAGTTTGTGGCGAATATACTTTTGAGCGCTACCTAAGGGTAAAAGAGGACAAAAAGGTTTGTATCCCCTGTTCGGGACAGGAACCGGCGGAACATGTTTTTTATCGCCCGATAGCAGAAAATAGGTGAGAATGAAACGGGAATGATAACCTGATTTTATTGAATATGGAATTTAAAATTTAATCGCATTGACAAACGAAATAAAAATAATATGTCCGCCCTTCGATTGCAGCAAATGCCGCCGTTTGAAAAAAGTAGTTCTCCAGGCGATTGAAATGTCAGGGGCAGAAGGGAACATTGAAGAAATCCGAAAGCTTAGCGAGATTTTAAAATTCCCGACCTGGATTTTCCCTACCCTGGTTGTCAATGGAAAGGTGGTCGCCCGGGGGTACACTCCAAAGGTGGAGAAAATAATGGAATACCTGAAAGTCGAAAATTAAAGTATGCTTTACACCATCGTTTTTCTCATTATCGCCGCAGCCTCTTTCGTGTTTGCCATGCTGGGTTTGGGAGGCGGAATGGTGTATGTTCCGGTTTTGAACTGGGCAGGTTTCGATATGGTTTCGGTGGCAATTCCACTGGGGTTGCTACTGAATGGGTTGAATACGGCTCTGGTTTTAATACCCTTTACCCGAAAAAAAATGGTCGACTGGAAGGGGGGCGCAGTGATGGCTGCTACGGCTTTAATCGCATCTCCTTTAGGGGCAATGACCAGCGAACATCTCCCCGTTCAAACCCTCAAAATATTGTTTGCTGCAATGGTAGTCGCCGCAGCATTAAGAACTCTTTGGGCATCCAGGCTGGCTGAACCGGACAAAATGATGTCGATTAAAAAGCGTAGCATTATTGGTTTTTTTGTAGGTGGATTTGCCGGTTTTATTGGCGGCATGTTAGGCCTGGGCGGCGGTTTTATCATTGCTCCCATTCTGATGATGATGGGCTACAAGACCAAGGAAGCCGCAGCAACTACAGCTTTTGTGGTTACTTTTTCATCATTTTCGGGCTATCTCGGGCACGTTTCACAGGGACAAATGAACTGGTGGCTTACCGCTATTGTGGTGGTGGCAGTTATTATTGGCTCGCAATTAGGCGGACGGTATATGACCCAGAAAGCCAAATCGAAACAGGTGAAAATAATTTATGCTGTGGTGTTGTTATTGATTGCTGCCAAAATGGTGTACGGGATAATTGCTTAAATGATGAAAACAAATTATTCATTAACAACATTGTTGCACCCAAAGAAAATACATGGATTCAAAAATCTGGCAGTTGGCTTTTTTGCACAAATTGAAATGGAAAACAATTTTAAATGTGCGTAAAGTATGAAAATCTTAATCCTGTGCACCGGCAACAGTTGCCGCAGCCAAATGGCTCATGGTTTTTTGCAGTCGTTCGATAAAAAACTAGATGTACGCTCTGCCGGAACAAAACCATCCGAAAGATTGAATCCCACAGCGGTACAGGTAATGGCTGAAATTGGCATCGACATCAGTCACCACACTTCCGATTCAGTGGATTTGTACCTTGATGATGAATGGGATTTCGTAATTACGGTTTGTGACGACGCCAACGAAAACTGCCCGGCTTTCACGGGGAAAGTGAAACACAGGCTGCATATTGGCTTCGACGACCCTTCCCATGCAACAGGAACCCCGGAATTTGTCCAAAGTGAATACTACAATGTGCGCGACGAAATTAAAGATGCGTTTTATGAATTTTATAATGAAGAGATAAAACCGAAAGTATGACCGCAAAGAAACGAATCGGATTTTTTGAAAAATACCTTACCATCTGGGTGGCATTGTGTATTGTTGGCGGAATTCTTATCGGATCATTTGCCGGTGAAACGATGCTGATCCTAAGCAAAATGGAAATTTACAAGGTGAATATCCCCATTGCGATTTTAATCTGGCTGATGATTTATCCCATGATGCTGCAAATTGATTTTTCGAGTATCAAAAATGTGGGGAAACGCCCGAAAGGATTAATCCTGACCATTGTTGTGAATTGGCTGATAAAGCCTTTTACGATGGCGTTTTTTGCATGGATTTTCTTTACGAAGATTTACGCGGCATTTATTTCACCCGAATTGGCAGGCGAATATATTGCAGGAGCTATTTTGTTAGGCGCAGCGCCATGTACCGCTATGGTTTTTGTGTGGAGTTACCTTTCCGACGGTGATCCAAATTATACATTGGTTCAGGTTTCAGTGAACGACCTGATAATCCTTGTGGCATTTGTTCCGATTGTTGGACTTTTGTTAGGGATTACCAATATCACCATCCCTTACAACACGCTAATTTTCAGTGTGATTATTTATGTGGTAATACCTTTGGTAGCCGGCTACCTGACAAGTAAAACGCTGATAAAAAAGTACGGGCAGGAATGGTTTACCGGGGTTTTACTTCCAAAACTCAAACCTTTAAGCATCTTTGCCCTGCTGATGACCCTGGTTCTTTTATTTGCTTTTCAAGGGCCAAACATCACCAAGAACCCGCTCATCATTTTATTGGTAGCCGTCCCGTTGGTCATTCAAACCTATTTTATCTTTTTTATCACATGGTTTGCCGGCAGAAAATTAAAATTACCCTACGCTATCTGCTCGCCATCAGCCATGATTGGCGCAAGCAACTTCTTTGAATTGGCCGTGGCCGTTGCCATTGCATTGTTCGGTCTGCAATCACCTGCTGCATTGGTTACCGTTGTTGGCGTGTTGGTTGAAGTACCGGTGATGCTTTCGCTGGTGGCCCTGGCAAACAAGTGGAAATACTAACGAACTTTAGCTGACTCCGTCCTTTTTTTTCGTATTTTATGTAAAAATTTCATATTTTGATTTTATGATACAAAAGATTATTACAGAACGGATTCCGATAAAATTGTGGCTCAAAGATATGGAAGAGGGCGCATTACAACAGGCAAAGGATTTGGCCAACCTCAGTATTGCCTTCAGGCACATCGCCATTATGCCCGACGCCCACGTGGGATATGGAATGCCCATAGGTGGGGTTATGGCTACCAAAGATGCTATTGTTCCCAATGCGGTGGGCGTGGATATTGGTTGCGGAATGTGCTCTTTACGAACCAATCTGGAACACATGGATGAGAAGAGATTGAAAAAGGTGATGAGCAATATCCGCAAAACCATTCCTGTAGGATTTAAGCATCATGCCGAAAAACAGGATGAGTGTTGGATGCCTCCGGTAGAGGGGGCGTTGCCAATTGTTTTGCAGGAATACAACAGCGCCATGTATCAGATAGGAACTTTGGGCGGAGGCAACCATTTTATAGAGATTCAAAAAGGTTCCGATGGCTACATCTGGATTATGGTGCACTCCGGTTCGCGGAATCTGGGCTATACAGTGGCCGAGCATTATCACCAGCAAGCCAAAGAGGAAAACAAAAAGCACCACGAAGAGGTGCCTCAGGACCTTTCGTACTTTTTGCGTGGATCAGAAGGGTACAATAATTATTTTAATGAGATGAATTACTGTATTCAGTTCGCTCTGCAAAATAGGCAATTGATGATGGAAAGAGTGAAAAGTGCTTTTGAGGAAGTTGCACCGGAGGTAGAATTCTCAAAGTTTATTAATAAACCACACAATTTCGCCGCCTGGGAAACCCATTTCGATCATGAAGTTATTGTACACCGGAAAGGCGCTACCCGTGCCGAAGAAGGTGAGTGGGGAATGATTCCAGGCTCTCAGGGAACCCGTTCGTTTCTGGTTAAGGGCAAAGGAAACCCGCTCTCTTTCAAGTCGTGTTCTCACGGGGCAGGACGGGTATTGAGCCGCAGCCAGGCCCGTAAGAAATTGGATATTAAAACAGAATCAGCAAAGCTGGAAGCGATGGGCGTAATTCACGCACTGCGTCACAAAGACGATTTGGACGAAGCGCCGGGATCCTACAAGGATATCGAAGAGGTGATGGCTCTGCAAGCCGACCTGGTGGATATTCAGGTGAAATTAAAGCCACTTGCTGTGATAAAGGCTTAAAGATTATTCCTTAGTCTTTGCCAAAAGTCACTCGCTGAAAGTAGCACTGCTCGCGTTGATGTTGCGGTCTATTTTTTTGAAAAGTCCCTGAAGCACTGTGCCGGGTCCAACTTCAATAATGGTTTTGGCGCCATCGGCTATCATGTTTTTCATAATCTGTGTCCAGCGTACCGGAGAAGTAAGCTGTGCTATTAGGTTGGATTTGATGATTTCAGGATCGTTTACAGGCTGTGCCGTAACGTTTTGGTAAATAGGGCATATACCTCGGATAAATTTTGTTGCTTCGATAGCTTGTGCAAGTTCCACACGTGCCGGCTCCATGAGTGGCGAGTGAAATGCTCCGCCCACTTTGAGTACCAAAGCTCGTTTGGCTCCTGCGTTTTTCAGTTTTTCGCAAGCCTGGTCAATACCAGCAATCGATCCGGAAATTACCAACTGACCCGGGCTATTGTAGTTAGCTGGAACCACCACTTCGTCTACCTCTTTCAAAATCCTTTCTACTTCGCTATCGTCGAGACCCAGTATAGCTGCCATGGTTGAAGGCTCTGCCTCGCAGGCTTTTTGCATAGCCTGTGCACGTTTTTGCACCAGACGCAGCCCGTCTTCAAATGAGAGGGACTTGTTGGCAACCAGCGCCGAAAATTCGCCCAGTGAGTGGCCGGCTACCATGTCGGGTTTAAAGTCGTCCTTGAGCATGCGTGCCAGGATAACGGAGTGCAGGAAGATGGCGGGCTGGGTAACGTTGGTTTGTTTCAGGTCGTCGTCGGTACCATCAAACATAAGATCGGTAATGCGAAAGCCAAGAATTTTGTTGGCTTTCTCAAATAGATCTTTGGCTGTGGAATTGTTGTCGTAAAGATCTTTTCCCATTCCGACAAACTGGGCGCCCTGACCAGGGAAAACGTATGCTTTCATAGTTGATAAATTATTTTCTGTTACCTAAAAAACGGAGCAAAAATAAAAATAAATTGATGAAATCGAGGTAGAGTGTCAAAGCTCCCATAATGGTGAGTTTGCGGCCATCTTCGGAGGCTTGTTCCACCTGGCTGCCGATGCGCTTGAGTTTTTGTACGTCGTAGGCGGTCAGGCCTGTAAAAATTAAAACACCCAAAAGACTGATCACGTAATCCATCATCGACGAGCGAAGAATGAGCACGTTTACCACCGTAGCGATGATGATGCCGATGAGCGCCATGATGAGGATGGAACCAAATTTTGTAAGGTCGGTGCGGGTGGTGTAGCCCAACAATGCCATGCCGCCAAACATTCCGGCAGTGATGGCGAAAGTGGTAGCAATGGAGCCTATCTGATAAACCAGGAAAATAAAACTAAGGCTCATCCCCATCAGGATAGAGTAGGCTACAAAAATGACGACCATCGTTGATGAAGAGAGTTTTTGGTAGCCAAAGCTGAGTAGTAAAACAAGGGCAAGAGGAGCAAAAATTACTACCCAACCCAGCACGGACATGCCGGTTTCGGTAACCAGCAGCGACATGAGTGAAGTGTTGTCGGCAAAAATCCAGGCAGTGCCTGCCGTGGCCATCATGCCCAGAAACATCCAGGCAAACACATTCGACAGAAAGGTTTTGCTCAAGGCAACCGTGTCGATGGCGTGGCTGGGATAATTCAGCGAATTTTGGTTTTGATTTGAAAACATTTTAAATCTGATTTGTTTACGATTTCTGAAAAAAGCGCAAAGATATGCGTATTTAGTGTCTGTCGATAATGCGATGACATTCCAAAGTGAGTGTTGTCGGGTTATCGGGTTATCAATTTGTCAGATCGCATGAAAATGGTCGCTTTGATATCAGAAAAATTTTTAGGTACTTTAAGATTTCATTGTTCAATTTTATAGACAACTGAACGTTCATCATCTAAATTTATTTAATAATGAAAACAATGAAAAAAATTATTCCGGTAATTTTGCTCTTTGCCTTGGTGGCTGTCTCGTGCAACCGCGGAGAGCTCGAGCGCGTCAATCAGGAAAATGAACAACTCAAAGAGCAGCTGGCTTCACGTGATGCCGACATGGAAGGCTTTATGGAAGTTTTTAACGACATCGGCGACAACCTGGCGGATATCCGTAGTCGCGAGAAAATGATTGTTAAAAAATCGGGAACAGCCGAAAATGGCGACCGGGTGACATCGGTGAAAGACGACATCCGTGCCATTGATGAGATGATGAAACAAAACAGGGAAAACCTGGCCAGGCTTACCGAACGCCTCAAAAACTCCACCGGCGAAAACAACCAGCTCCGGCGTATGGTAGAATCCCTCCAGGCATCTATCAGTGAGAAAGACAAGGAAATTGTGCAGTTGGTTTCTCAGCTCAAAACGCTTAATATCGAGGTGCAGGACCTCTACTCCTCGGTGTCGGATTTGCGCCTGGAGACTCTCGAGCAGGGTAAAATAATAGAAACCCAGGTGGAAGAACTCAACACCGCATATTATATCATTGGCGACGAAAAAGCCTTGCGCGAAAAAGAGATCATCACCAAAGAGGGCGGCTTTATTGGCATAGGTAGTACTACCAAACTGAATCGTGATTTTGATGAGGATGGTTTTACACAAATCGACATCCGCAAAAAAATGGTTTTCGATCTTGACGCTAAGAAGTTAAAGCTTATTACCAGTCATCCTTCTGATAGTTATCTGCTGCGGCGCAACGACGAAACCAAAAGGTTCTATAGCTTCGAGATCATCGATCCGGAGGCTTTCTGGAAAAACTCGAACTACATGGTGCTGACCATCGAATAGGCAATAAAGGATATTAGAAAAAAAGCATGCCCTTCAACCGGAGGAGCATGCTTTTTTTATAGGAATTATCACAACAATTAATGTAGTCTCGATCCGATAAGATGGATAAACTCGGCGCGTGTTTTCTCGCTCAGGAAAGCTCCGGTGAAATCGGAAGTAGTGGTTACTGAATTTTGTTTCTGAATGCCGCGCATCGACATGCACATATGCTGCGCTTCGATTACCACAGCCACTCCCAGCGGCTTTAATGTGTCCTGGATAGCTTCTTTGATTTGCGTGGTTAGGCGTTCCTGAACTTGCAGCCGGCGGGCAAAAGCATCCACCACCCGGGGCAATTTGCTCAGCCCCACAATGTGACCATTGGGGATGTAGGCCACGTGCGCTTTGCCAAAAAATGGTAGCATGTGGTGTTCGCACATTGAGTAAATCTCAATGTCTTTCACCAGCACCATCTGCCTGTAGTCTTCGGCAAACATGGCCGAGCGCAATATTTCGCGCGGATCGAGGTCATAGCCGTGTGTAAGAAATTGCAACGCTTTAGCTACGCGCTGCGGCGTCTTGAGAAGCCCTTCGCGGTCGGGGTTTTCACCTATCAATTTTAATATCTCGTGATAATGATGCGCCAGTTTATCGAGGGTGGCCTGGTTGTACAAATCCATTTTTTCGTAACCATCCATCTCGTTCTCCCGCGCCATCTGCATCTGCAGGTCATGAGCTTCGTCCATTACGGACGTTAATACCTTTTCCGTTTTCATGATAAAATTCTTTATTAAAAAGATGAATCCGGCCACTGGTTTTTATAGGATTCACCTTTGTCTGATTTATTAATAAGCAACAAAAATAAAGATTATTGCGGCACCAGTGTTTCAAATTAAAAAACCCCTTGCAAATGGAGCCCTTTTTTAAATTAAGACTAGAACAAACCTGAGTCTGGCACTCCAACAAAAAAGCCCGACAATATTTGCCGGGCTTTTAGAAATTATAAATTCAATGATTGCTTAAACGTCTTTGAGTGCTTTGATGAGTTTTTTGCGGCTGAAGAAAATCCGGCTTTTTACAGTTCCTATTGAAAGATCGAGATGCTCAGCGATTTCCTTGTATTTAAAACCTGCGTGATGCATCTTGAATGGAATTCGGTGCTCGTCCTGGAGCGAATCGACTACATTGCTCACCTCTTTGTGCGAAAGTGTTGATTCGGGTGTAGCTTCTTCTGATTTATTGCTGGAGTTTAAAAAATAGAGGTCGGCGGTGTTGTCGACAATCATGCTCACCTTGCTGTTGCGACGATAATTATTAATAAAGGTGTTCTTCATAATCGTGTAAGTCCATGCTTTCAGGTTGGTGTTTGCCTGGAACTTATCGCGATATGTAAGTGCTTTCAGGTACGTCTCCTGAACCAAATCGTTGGCATCTTCTTCGTTCTGTGTAAGGGTGTTGGCGAAATACTTCAGATTAGGCTGGAGACTCGTGAGTTCTTGGTCAAATTTCTGATCTTCCGTTTTCATAACAACAAAAGTTTATTTGTTAAACATGTGGTTTTCTAATAAATGGAACCACAAAAATAACGGAAGCATCCTTTGCTTATTTAATATGCTTCTAAATAATTCTTAAATTTACAGGTTTTTAACTTCCAGACTTCTAAGAATTCCCTGAAAATTGAAGGAAACATCTTTGCTAATCATCTTTATAATCAGCGTTTTAGCATCATTCGACCTACTATTGGTGACCTTCGAGTTTGTTCATCAGCTTTTTGCGGCTGAAGAAAATCCGGCTTTTTACCGTACCGATTGACAGGTCGAGTTCTTCAGCAATTTCGCGGTACTTGTAGCCATTGTGGTGCATTTGGAAAGGAACACGGTGCTCCTCCGCGAGATTATCGACAACCTTACGAATTTCTTTGTGCGAGAGCTGTGCCTCCGGGCTGTACTCTTCGATAAACTTACTTGAGTTGATAAAAAAGTTGTCGTTGGTATTATCTGATATTACCGTTGTCCGGCTTTTGCGGCGGTAGTTGTTGATGAATGTGTTTTTTAAAATGGTGTACGTCCAAGCTTTCATGTTGGTATTCTCTTCGAATTTATCACGATATGTCAGCGCTTTGAGAAAGGTGTCCTGAACCAAATCCTTGGCTTCTTCTTCATTCTGCGTGAGCGACTTGGCGAAATAATGAAGATTATCTTGTAAGCTCGTAAGTTCCTGAGTAAATGAGTATGGTTTCATGATTTATCGATTTATGTGTTTAATAAATATGACGCAAAGATAAACATAAATGATGAACCGTTAAACACAAAAAATCTAAATAAACACTAAAATACTGGAAATAAAACATTTAAACAATACTGAATCAGTAAGTTATGTTGTAAGCTTTTATTATTAAAATGTTGATGATGTAGTAGGAATAATTAGACAAATCGACCTGAGTAACTATTGGATCAGGTTTTTTAGCGTT
Organism: Bacteroidales bacterium; assembly: GCA_035647615.1. Taxonomy (NCBI): domain Bacteria; kingdom Pseudomonadati; phylum Bacteroidota; class Bacteroidia; order Bacteroidales; species Bacteroidales bacterium. The sequence continues at coordinate 25,146 of DASRND010000031.1, forward strand.
TTCATATCATCAAAAACGGTAACTGGAGGAGGAATGATCAGGTTATTCATTTTGAGCTGCAATCCGGTGATGAGTATCTGTTTTTGACCGAAATCATCTGCCAGGCGATTGATATGATCCTGAACATTATGCAGCGAAAGTCCGGAGGTAATTACCGTCAGTAATCCTTGGAATGGAATACTTTGGGCAACTTTTAATAAATCTTCATAAGGTACCATCTGCCCGAGGTAAATCACTTTGTGTCCGGCTTTCTGTAAAATGTAGGAAGCGAAGAGCAGGCCTATTTCGTGCAGTTCGTTTTGGGGAAGATAGAGTAGGAACGTTTTGAGCTGCGCCGGAGTTGACGTGGGAATCACACCGTCAATGGCAACGATCATTTTTTGCCGGATGAGGTTGGTCATAAAATGCTCTTGCGCAGGATGTACAGCGCCAATTTGCCAAAGGACACCTATTTTGTCGAAAAACGGAATGATAATCCGCGTAAAAGTATCTTCAAACCCCTGGCTGATAATGAGCTTGTTGAGATCTTTCTCAAACTTTGCCTCGTTCATGTCGATCATCGACACCACCAGATTTTCGATGTGGCTTCCGGCATCGGTGGTTTTGTTGCAGATGGCTACGATATTATCTACCAGTTCATTGTGCGACATTTTGGCCAGCAACGAAATCTTGATCCCGGCCCGGTTAAGTATCGAAATGTTGAGGAGCTTCTTTACGTCGTGGTCGGTATAATAGCGGATGTTGGTGTCGGAACGATTAGGTGTAACGATATTGTAACGCTTTTCCCAGATGCGCAGCGTATGTGCTTTTATCCCGGTAAGCTGTTCCAGATCTTTGATAGTGTATGTTGCAGAAGTCAAAGTTTTAATGGTTTTGATTAATGCAAGAACACGCACTGGTGCAAAATGTTTAAGGTTGGCTAATTAAAACTAAACAGTGATGCTATGTTAATCCAATTCAGAAAAAAGAAAAATCAGGGTACTTTATCAATAAATCACAAACGAAAATAAAATAAGACATCAGTGGCTGTTTGTAAAAAAAAACGGCTGTATGCTTTTATATTCCGGCTATTTGCCCTTCAGTTTGCGTTGCACCTTTTGCTGGTTGATTACTTCCAGTGGTGTAAATATGAGATAAAGTATCAGGAAGGCGAAGATGAAGTTGACCGCGTCGTTTCGGTTGAGCAGTGCATAAACGACAAGTATTATCAGAAAAAGCAGCAACTTGAAGCTTGTCGATAGCAATGCCACACTCACAAACTTAGTGTTTCGGCTTTGTGTTGATTTTAATTGTAAAAAGTAAACAAGATTAAAAATCACAACAAAGAAAATGAGCAGCCAGGGGATGGCTGGCGAAAAATAGTGGGCCAGGGATGTGTTGATGGCGATAACGTAGATGATACCAAGAATGACGGCGGTTGCCAGTGTGTAGATCAGGAACCGGCGAATAGCGGCGCGAATGAGCGTGTGGATGTCTTCCTTCATCAGATAAAGTCTTTGATGGCGTGATAGATGGCCGTGATCATGGCAAGTGTGGAGAGTATGATGAGTAAAATGGGAAATTGGTTGTCCAGCCATTTGTCGAGCTTGTAGCCTCCAAATACGCCGGCAGCAATGATTATCAGCATTTGCATGCCAATGCCCGAGTATTTTATGAAATTATCGAATTGCTTCTTCTCTTTTTTTAATTTCTTCATGATGTGCCGGTAGTTCAAAATCCTCGTCTTCGGGGATGTCGTTCATGTTGCAAGAGCCGGTAAATCTAGCGCCGGGTTCTATTGCAAGCTTGGTCACAAAGATGTCGCCGGTGAGCTTGGCCGCTGCCTTGAGTGTGAGCAACTCGTGCACCACCACCTTGGCTTTTATTATGCCACTGAAGTCGGCATTCTGACAAATGATTTCTCCCTCTACTTTTCCTGAAGCGCCTATTACCACTTTGCCTTTGCTGTTGATGCTGCCCATCAGATGCCCGTCGATACGGTAGTCGCCGTTTGATTTTATGTCGCCTTTTATGATGGTTCCGTTGCCCAGAAAGTTGATGGATGGTGAGCTTTCGATAATGTTATTTTTCCCCATGATACCCGTTTCTTTTGTTTTGAGAATCACCCGCAAAAATACATTTTTCAAAAATCTTCGCGAGAATCAGTTTTTAGTTCGGGAATACCCCTTTGGTTTTTACAGGCAACGAATTGTCGCTGTGTGGGTTTATTCGCCCGTAGTTTTGTTGAGATAATGTAGATTAAAGAATTTATAATAGTCTTCGATATTCTTTTCTCGATAAAAAATTGGATAATTATCTACCGAAATGGCAAAGATACTTTTTTCGATATCTCTTATTTGCGTGTTGACGTATTCGTTGTCCTGGACAGCCCGATAATAGTTTAGTGCTTTTTCGGCGCTCTCGAAATTACCCACCGTGATCATTTGTATGTCTTCCATAAAAACGATGCTGTTAATCTTGAGTTGTTGGGTAATAAAATATTTGGTATTAAAGTCAGAAATCCTAATCTTAAGTGCGTTGATGTTGGTGTTTCCGCCATCCACCAGCGCCATAAAAATGTGCACCGATGCGAGATTTTTGGTGTAAAGGGACGCAACGGCTTCGGGTTCCTTCATGGGTTTTCCGGTGCTGTCGTAGGCTACCGTAGTTTCAGTTTCCTGCAGCGCCATATTCCCATCCTCGTCGGGACGCAAACGGTTTAGGATGTCCATGGCAAGCGGTTTTACATCGCTTTCGGGATATGTAGCCACCAAATACTCAAGTGAGCTGGCCAGCGTGTCGAGGTTCTGAACATTGCCCAGCGACATGGCTTTCAAAAACTCGAACTTACTCAGCAAATCGCTCTCCTGGTATTTCTCCACCGCTTCGTTGTAGTTATTAATAACCAGATAAAACTGGTTGTTCATGTAGGCGTTGTAAGTGTTCTGATAAAGTGTGGAGGCAGCATTGCGCTGGGCTTGCAGCACAAGGTTGTAGTTGGGATCGATGATGATTTTGGCATAGTCGCTCTCCGGAAAGTCGCGCACAATGAGCTGCCGGTAGTACTCGGCACGTTCGGCATCGGGCAGATCTTCGTTGTTTTTGTACAATTGGTAATAAACCTGAAGTTTGTGTTCGTGCTCCGGAAATTTATTCAGTAGGATTTCAAAGGCTTCAATCGACTTGGCGTCGTCTTTCAGGCCATCTTTGTAAATGTATCCGATGTTAAAATAAGCTTCTTCGATGAGTGCGTTGGAGGCCTCCATTTTTTCTTCGGTCATGGGTAGATCCTGCAAATAAAATTCGCGTTTTTTTGGATCGGTTACCAGGGCCACTGCGGTGCTATCGGCGCCCAATGAGTCGGCCTGCGCTATCTCTGGGTCATCGTCAAAATCGGTGACTATTTGTTTGTTGCTCAGTCGCCACAGATCTTCAAGTTTACGCCGGCCCCATTTTTTCTGAAATTCTGTAAAACCAAAGCTGACGGCTTGTGGGTTAGAAAAATACCAACTGCCCGACTGTTGCATACTGCGGCCTTCCTGGCGGCTGGCTTGTTCCATCATCGAGAGGGTCTGGCGGCGTTCGCTTTCTTCTTCGCGTTCACGCGCCTCTTCTTCAGCTATCTTTTTTATCAGCACATCCAGTATCGCGTTACGCTGATCTTCCGGCATCAGCGCCATGCGTTGCAAACTGTCCTGTAGGGCAATGTTTTGCAAGTTGTCGATAAGTTCGGTAAGTGTTGCCGTTTTGGCGCGGATGGCTTTATAGTTGGGAAACTCTTCGGGCAAAAACTGCATAGCTGTATCGTAATAGGCTCCTGCCAGAGTATATTCAGGTTGTTTAAAATGCAACTCTGCCAGGTCGAGCGATGAAACGGATTTTTGAAAATCGTTTTCCACACTCGAAGCTACCGACAAGGTGAGATATTCGATCCCTTTTTCAATTTGTCCGTCCTTTAGAAAAATTTCCGCCAGAGCGTAATAAACCTGATCGTAATATTCCTTGTTTTTGCTGTCGCGCAGCATCTTGTTTAATTTCTTAACAATGGCGCTGCGGTTGCTCGATTTAATGTTGTAAGTTTTGGCAAGGTTTATCTTGGCATTGAACGACATTTCATAGGTTGGATTTTTGCGTATCACCAGGTTATAAAGTCTGGCAGCATCATCCATCTCACCCAGCTCCTGATAAATCTGTGCCAAAATAAACCTAAGCCGGTTGAGGTCCTTTTTTTTGCGGTTAAGCTCAATAGCACGTTGCAGGTATTTGATGGACTTGCCATATTGCTGTTGCAAAATGTAATGGTTGGCGTAGACTTTCACAAATTCCTTCTCAAGACTGGCCGGCGCTTCGTCCTTTTTCAGGCTGCTGTTGAGGTTGTCGAGAATGGTAACGGATTTCTCAAATTCTTTGTTCTGGTTGTAAGTGCGTGCCAGCCAGAGTTCGGCCTGGTAGCGGCTATCTTCCTGGCTAAAACGGTTGGTGACAAATTCAAAAGTACGCTTTGCATTGGGGAACTCCTTTTTATAAAGGTAGGCTTTGCCAATAAGCAGATAGCTGTCGTCGATCCAGCGAACGTACTCTTTGCGCTTGAAATACATCGAGTGGCGCTGAATAACCTTGGAGGACTTTTCGATAGCCCGGTCCATATTGGGAATCACCGACTGTGCATCCTGCTGCGTACCATATTTATAAACCGGCAACACGCTCGTGTAGTTGTCTTTCACGTTTTTGTCGAGCGAACGCACACCTTCCTTAAAACTTTCGTTCCCATTCCAATAGGCGTTATAGTGCGCCGTCAGATTGTGATACGTCCGCCGGGTAAAGGTATTTTTCTTGGTAGAACAACCACTAAGGCCTACAGAGAGAACCATCCAGCCGATAAGGATGATTGCAAGGTTTCCCCTTACAGAGAATGGTTGAGAAGGAAATATGATGAGCCGCTTTTTCAAATTCCTGTTGCTGATAATTCTTAAAAACAATATGACGTCACTGAATTGGTTAATAAACTACCATTCGCCAAAAATATTATTAAACTAAACAAAAGCGCGATATTTGCCGCCCGATCGTTATCAGGAAAAACGTTGTAAAATTGAAACAAAACCGTAATAATAGTAGGACAATCAGCCGGTTAAGGCATAAGTACAAGCTGGTGCTGATGGATGCCGGCTCTTACGAAGAGAAATTCTCGTTTCGCCTGACGCGCCTCGGCGTGTTTTCAGTAGCCGGTGCTTTGGTCATCCTGTTGGTTTTTCTCACCCTTTATCTGGTAGCCTTCACCTCTCTGCGCGAATACATTCCCGGCTATGCTGATGTTAACATGCCCAAAAAAGTCTATGAGCTGCAGCAGAGAGCTGATTCGCTCGAAACCATTTTCCGGCAACAGACTCTTTACATTACCAATCTGAAGCAGGTCCTGCTCGGAAAAGAAGTTTCCGGCACCATGCCTCCCGGTAAGAATGATTACGTAAGTTACGATACCATCACCATGACCATTTCGGCCGAGGACTCGCTGCTACGTGCCGAGTTTGAGCAGCAAAGCAAATACAACTTGAACCAGAATCAAACGCGCAGCTACAGGTATGCCCCTGCCGATCTGGGAAACATGAATTTCTTTCCACCCATCAAAGGCATTGTCACGCGGTCGTTTAATAGCAAACTCGATCATTACGGGGTGGACATTGTAGCCAAAAGCAACTCAGCCATCAAAGCTGTGCTCGACGGCACGGTGATTTTTTCTGACTGGACGCTCCAAACTGGTTACATTATCGGCCTTCAGCACAAAAATAATTTGATCTCCGTGTACAAACATAATTCAAGCCTGCTCAAGCAGGAGGGCGCCTACGTGAAAGCCGGCGAAACCATTTCAATTGTGGGCGCATCCGGAGAACTAAGTACTGGCCCGCATCTGCATTTTGAACTATGGCACAACGGCAGTCCGGTTAACCCTGAAGAATTCATCGCTTTTTAGTCTTTACATAATTTCTACTTTTGCAGCCGCAAAAAATCCGCGGACATTTTGAATAAGCAACTGGCAATTCTTGGATCAACAGGCTCCATCGGGCAACAAGCTCTGGAGGTGGTACGACGCAATCCGCAGCGTTTTGGAATTACTGTGCTCACTGCCCACAGCAATTACCAATTGCTCATACAACAAGCTTTGGAATTTAAGCCAAAGGTTGTTGTAATAGGCTGTAGCGCGAGTGCCACCGTGGTTCGGGAAGCTTTGAAAAGTACCGGAATAGAAGTGTTGGCTGGTAACAAACATTTGGAAACGGTGGTTACAATGCCCGAAATCGATCAGGTGTTGGTGGCGTTGGTAGGAGTTGCTGCGCTTACGCCTTTGGTGGCGGCTATCAAAGCTCACAAGTCGATAGCTTTGGCCAACAAAGAAGCGTTGGTAGTGGCCGGCGATATCGTGATGCGGCTTGGGCGCGAACACCAGGTTCCTATTCTGCCGGTCGACTCGGAGCATTCGGCCATATTTCAGTGCTTGCAGGGAGAGCAGAGCAGCAGTATCGAAAAGATTTACCTCACCGCATCAGGAGGGCCTTTTTTTGGAAAATCTGTCCAAAGTCTCCGTCAGGTAACACCTGAGCAGGCACTGTGTCATCCCAACTGGAATATGGGTAGTAAGATTACCATCGACTCGGCTACCATGATGAACAAAGGGCTGGAAGTGATCGAAGCAAAATGGCTTTTCGATCTCGAACCGCATCAAATCGAAGTGGTGGTGCATCCGCAATCGGTGGTGCATTCCATTGTTCAGTTTACTGATGGAAGCATGAAAGCACAAATGGGCCTGCCCGATATGAAGCTTCCCATACAATATGCCCTCGCTTACCCTGAACGTATTGCTGCCGATTTTGGACGCTTTAGCTTTATGGATGTTTCCAAACTTACTTTTGCCAGCCCCGATGAGGAAACCTTTCGATCCCTGCGGTTGGCCCGGCAGGCATTGTTGAGTGGCGGTAATCTTCCCTGCATTCTCAATGCTGCAAATGAAACAGCTGTAGAGGCTTTTTTGAAGCATCAGATCGGCTTCGTGCAAATACCCGAAATTATTGAACAAACAATGGATAAGGGAGTTTTTATTGCCAATCCTTCGCTCGATGAGCTGATCGAAACAAACAGGCTGGCTAAAAACTGCGCCAAAGAAATTATCAAATCAAAAGAAATACTATTCGTTTAAATGGAAATATTAATTCAGGTTCTTCACCTGCTGCTCAGCCTATCGGTTTTGGTCATTGTTCATGAGTTTGGACACTTTATCGCAGCAAAGATTTTTAATACCCGCGTCGAGAAATTCTATCTCTTTTTCAATCCCTGGTTTTCGATTTTTAAATTTAAAATTAAAGATACCGAATATGGCTTGGGATGGCTGCCCTTGGGCGGATACGTGAAAATTTCAGGAATGATAGACGAATCGATGGACAAAGAGCAGCTCAGTAAGCCGCCTCAACCGTGGGAATTTCGTAGCAAACCAGCCTGGCAGCGCCTCATCATCATGCTTGGCGGAGTGTTTATGAATGCTTTGCTGGCATTCGTGATTTATTCCGTAATCCTTTTTAGCTATGGCGAAAAATATTTGCCTACCAAAAATCTTACCGACGGGTTTTGGGTAACCGATTCTGTTTTAATGGATGCAGGCCTTAGAACCGGCGACAAGGTAATTTCCATCAACGGGCAGGCTCCTCCGTTACGCTACAACGAAATTCTTCTCGAGATGCTTTACAGCGATTCGATGGCTGTGGAGCGTAACGGTCAGCGCGTGTACCTTACTATTCCGACCGACCTGGCCGGTCAGCTCAGCGAAAAGCGCGGAGCCACCCTTTTGCCACGCTATCCTTTTGTAGTGGCCAATGTTCCCGAAAACTCGCACAATGCTGGTGCAGGCCTGCAGCACAAAGACCGCATTGTGGCCATCGACGGGCAGCCGGTGAAATATTACGATCAGTTTCCGGAGCTTGCTATACAACATGCCGGTGATACCGTAACTGCCGAAGTTGTACGTGACGGCCTGCATCTGCAATTGCCGCTGGCCATCGACGAAAACGGAAAAATCGGCGTAGAGTGGGGCCTGTTGCCTGCCGATCAACTCGAAGAGATGGGCATCTACAGCTTTGCCCAGAAAAGCTTTTCGTTAATAGAATCCATTCCTGCCGGTTTAAAAATGGCCAACAATCGTACGGTTGACTATGTGCGGCAGTTCAAATTGCTGCTCAACCCCGAAACGGGCGCTTACAAAGGCCTCGGAGGTTTTGTTACTATCGGAAGCATCTTCCCGACATCCTGGAACTGGCGCATCTTTTGGGAGCTTACCGCTTTTCTCTCCATCATGCTCGCAGTGTTGAACATATTGCCAATTCCCGCCCTCGATGGGGGACACGTAATGTTCCTGTTGTATGAATTAATTGCCCGGCGCAAACCCAGCGATAAATTCCTGGAATATGCACAAGTGGTTGGCATGGTTATCCTCTTTGGATTGTTAATTTTCGCCAACGGCAACGATATTATCCGCCTGTTTCAATAGGTTACGGAAAATATATTCATTTAGTTAATGACATTTGGTTTACCTTTGTGTCTGTTAAAAAATTGCACAATTTATTCCCTATGTCAGAAACGAAGCAAGATATTGTAGCCTCCATCCAGCAGCAAATTCTTAATGCAGTTCCTGCGCTTATTTTTGTTAAGGATACCGAAAATCGCTTCATCTCGGTCAACAAAGCCTATGAGGATGTTACCGGGCTAAAGCTTGGGGAGATAATAGGTAAAAATGTTTTTGACATCATTCCCAATCAGGCTTTGGCCGAGGAGTATTTCAAAGATGATTTGGAGGTGCTCGAAACTGGGGTGCCCAAGCGCAACATCATCGAGCCTATGCTCACCGATGAGTCCAAATGGTTTATCACCGACAAAATCCCATTTCGTGATGAAAAGGGTGAGATAAAAGGAGTCATCGGTTTTTCTATTGATATTACCGAGCGCAAAAATGCCGAAGATGCTTTGGTGCGGAGCGAACAAAAATTTCGCATGTTATTCGATTCTGCGCCGGAGGCTATCGTGATAACTGATTTGAAAGGGCGCTTCATCTCGGTAAATAAAACTTTTACAGAATTGCTGGGTTATTCGTGCGACGAAGCCATGTCGTTAAGCTTTCGCGATATTACGCCCGAATGGCTCGTGGATTCAGAGATGGATTATTATCGCGATAACCATTTTCATTCACAGCCCGTTATCAATATCGAAAAAGCCTACATCTCCAAGTCGGGCGAAATGATACCTGTGTACATTATCTACTGGCTTATTTACGATGAAACCGGCGCCCCATTTCGTTTGGGGGCTTACGTGAAAGATCTTTCTGTGAATAAAAAGGCCGAGGAACTGGAAACATCGCTTTATGAGGCCGAGAACGAGCAGCTTAAAAGCGAACTTGATGCTAAATCTCAAATGATCACCCTGAAGATGACGCAGCTTGTCGAAAAAAATGCGCTCATCGTGAATCTGATGAAACGCCTTGAAGACCTGAAAACGGTTGACCCCGAAAATCTGAAAGATAGAATTGACGAGATTATTAAGGAAATGTCGGAGAGTGGAAAAGAAAAAGAAGAAGTTTGGGGGGAGTTTGAGGCTACTTTTGGCAGTATCAATTCGTCGTTCTATGGCAACGTGAACAAAGCTTTTCCTTCTTTGACCAACAACGAGCGACGTCTGGTAGCTTTTTTCAAAATGAACCTCTCTACCAGAGAAATTTCGGGAATCACGCATCAATCGATCAGAAGCATCGAAATGGCACGCTCACGCCTGAGAAAAAAATTAAATATCGATCGCCAAACTACGCTTTCAAGCTTCTTTAGTCAGTTTTAAGTCAAAATGTGCAAATTTTTGCTGTTGGCGCCCAGCCATTATTTTAGCAGCAATAGTCCCGGAATTCTTTTAATGATCTGGTTTTTGATTGATTGCCACTTCCGGTAAATTAATTTTTTAAAATGTTTTTGTGCAAAAAAATTTTTTTTTCTTGGTCATTTCAAATTATGATATTATGTTTGCAACGACTAAATCATGGTTGTTTTTTAATAATTGGTTTTAAGGGGTAGTTTGGGAGTCAACCTAAAGCAGGGGGATAAATTCACAAAACTTTTTCCAGATTTAGCATATATCCCCCCGCTCCCAAACTTTTTTTTATACTCTTTGTTCCTTTCTTCTCTCTTTCTCCTACGAATTCCTATTTTTGCCGCAGCATTCATGTTTCACAAAATTAATGATTTAGCAGATGATTCCATTAGGGTTGTGGCTTAAAAAGCTGCTTTACGGAAAATATTCTTTGGCGTTTCAGCAACACATCAACAATCTTGATTCGCGCAGGAATTTTAAAAAAAACTACACCACGGCATGTTCCAAAACCGATCCGCTTAATCATTATCACAAAGTTATCGAGTCGGATGCCGGTCTTAAGGTATTTCAGTCCATCCATCCCATTGTTTTTAATGAGGTAGCTTTTGGGTTGCAATTTCGGAAGGTCGCTGCAAAAATCGGCAAATACAATTGCTACGACAGCCAGAACTACAACGGCGTGGTGTGGCGACGCCTGGGCACAAGAGAGCGCATCTATAACCACGGCGTTAAGAGGATTTATCATTTTATCGACAAGAAATACTTCTTTGGAGAATTGTTCTTTTCAGATCTGCGCAAAATCGATCCCGCTGTTATTGCAGGTTCCCTGCTTAAAAAGTACACCGGAACGAAGCAATCCGTCACTTCTGAAAATTTCAGGATAGAGGGGGAAAACGCTTTTATTTTTTTTGAAAATTCCGGTATCAATCTCAGCATCAAATACATTTCGACGGCTGATGTACAGATCAACGAGAAGTTGATTGAAGTTCTCAGGCCCATAACACTTCCCGAATATTCTGCACGCGAACTGACAGATGAATTGTAGCAAATCGGGTTGTCGGGTTGTTGGGTTGGGTTTTAAGATTTTATGGTAAGCTGTTAATTATTTTTGTTTACATTCAGCTACAGAGTAAACTTGCAATATCCCTACAGCGGGCTGCGTTAGCTGCTGACATTTTGGAACAATCTTAAGCCTTCTCACATTTAAGGTACTCACAGGATATGGCCGGATTGAGAGAAAATTGTTTTATTTGCAATGCTTTTACAAATAGGTCACGCAGTAGAAAAAATATGCTCAAACGGTTATTCATAATATTGATGTGTACAATCCTGGTTTTGCCGCTGGTAGCACAGCAGTTGCCACAATACACACAGTACATGTTTAACAAGCTGGTGATCAATCCGGGCTATGCCGGTGCCGGCAACGGAATTTGTGTTTCAGGAACCATCCGGCAGCAGTGGGTCGGGTTTAAAGGAAAAAATGACGACGGCAGCTCATTCAACTTGGGGCCGGAAACCTATCTCATCTCTGTTCATTCGCCCATAAAAGCAATTCACGGCGGCATTGGCGCCACAATTATCCAAGACAAAATCGGGCCTTTCAACGACATTTACTTCAACGTAATGTACGCTTACCAAACTACTCTGGGCGCCGGCGATCTGGGCATTGGTGCGCAGCTTAATATTCTAAACAAAACCATCGATTTTGGTAGTTTCAATGTCTCCGACAGCGACCCTGCGTTGAGTGGAAACGAGGAAACCGATATGTATTTCGATGCCGGTATCGGTGTTTACTACCGCGTGCCCGACAATTATTATGTTGGGTTGTCGGTGTTGCAGTTGTTGCAAAGTAATAAAAGCGAAGGCACACACTTTAAGATGCGTCGTGAGATAGATCTGATGGCTGGCTACGAATTTGAATTTCCCAACCTTCCCGCAATCGACATACTTCCATCGGTATTGGTAAAGATCACCAGTGGCTCCATACAATACGACGTAACGGCATTGCTGCGTTACCAGCGCAAGTTTTGGGGCGGTGTTTCATGGCGTTATCAGGATGCAGTGGCGCTTATTGTGGGCTTTGATTACAAGAATTTTAATATTGGCTATTCTTACGATTTTAACACTTCAGCCATTAGCACCACAGGGTCGCACGAAATAAGAGCAAGTTATTGCTTCAAAATTGAGGTGGACAAGATCAAAAAGATTTACCGAAATACGCGGTTCCTGTAATTTTTTGATAATGTCGGCGTTTAATCAAAACTTTCAACCAAAAACATTTTTACTAAATCATCGGTATCTTCTATTTTGTAAGGCTTTCCGTTGGGTTTTGGTTTTTTTTGATGCGTAATGATTACAACATAATCATGAATTTTTTTGAGTTTTTATTAACTATACTAAAGAATGGGCAAAGTCGTTAAATTGTTTGTAAAATCAGCCGTTCACATGAAAAAATTATTTTTTTTCCTATTAATAATTGCCATCATTTCCAGTTGTAGCAACAAAGGCAATGGTGAGTTAACAGGAGTTCAGAATCGTCCTAAGTTTTACCAACCCGATCCCACCGGCATGGCATTCATTCCATTGGGCACTTACGTGATGGGAGTAGGAGAGGAGGATGTTCCTTACACGCAAATGAACAATCCCAAGCGTGTAACGGTCAGCTCATTTTATATGGACGAAACCGAGATCACAAACAACGAATACCGGCAGTTTGTCTATTGGGTGCGCGATTCTATCGCCCGTGATCTGCTTGGAGAGACCAACCCGGAAGAATTCCTGATAGAAGAAAATGCAAAAACCGGTGAATTGTACGATCCCGCATTTTTGAACTGGAAAACCAAGATAAATTGGACTGAAGAAGAAACCGCACAGACGCTTGAAGATATGTATCTGCCCGAAAATGAGCGCTATTTCCGTAAAAAAGAGATTGATACCCGCAAGCTCCGCTACCGGTACTTCTGGATAGACCTGAATGCTGCTGCCCGAAAGGATTATAGCCAGCCGGCTGATGCCACCGACGCAGCATTTGCGAATCGTCCGCAGGGACGCGAAGACCGCTCTGTGTATGTTCATCAGGAAGAAATTAACATTTATCCCGACACGCTGTGCTGGATTCACGACTTTCCTTACAGCTACAACGAACCCCTTACGCAATCCTACTTCTGGCATCCTACCTATGATCACTATCCTGTTGTTGGCGTCAACTGGAACCAGGCACGTGCGTTTTGTGTCTGGCGCACCGCTTTATTCAACAACTATCTTCAGGCGAAAAAGCAGGCCGGACTCAACGATTTCCGTTTGCCCAGCGAAGCTGAGTGGGAATGGGCTGCACGTGGCGGCTACGAAGCCAACCCATTTCCGTGGGGAGGTCCTTACAGCAAAAATGAGAAAGGTTGCTTACTTGCCAACTTTAAACCTAATCGCGGAAACTATGTCGACGACGGCGGAACGACACCGGTTATTGTAGGGCATTATCAGGCTAACAGCTTTGGATTGTATGATATGTCGGGTAATGTGAGCGAATGGACACGCAGCGCTTTCGACAAAGCTGCCAACATTATTACCTGGGATCTTAATCCCGATTATGTTTACAATGCCAAACCCGAAGACCCTATCTCCATGAAGCGAAAAATAATAAAAGGCGGGTCGTGGAAAGATATCGAATACTATTTATTGGTTTCTACGCGTGATTACGAATATCAGGATACGGCTAAATCTTATGTTGGCTTCCGTTGTGTGCAGCCCTATCTTGGGCGCTCTAAAGGTGATAATCCTTCAAAAGCATCGAATGTTTATTAATCCCCCGATCATTTATCATCAATCTTTCACAAATAATAGAAAACACCACATTTTTTAAGCGATGAATACAGTGAACAAAAAAAACAAAACAGGATTTGCTAAATTTGAAGATGCCCTCGACAGTAGGTTCTTCAAACGTTTTATGGCGGTAGCCTATGGTTTAGGTGCATCTATTGTAATTACCGGGGCACTCTTCAAAATCACTCATATTCCGGGTGCTAATCAGGCGCTGTTTGTAGGTATGATTACCGAAGCCGTTATCTTTGCCTTATCAGCATTGCAAAAACCGCACGTGGAACCCGACTGGAGTAAAGTCCATCCGGAGTTGATTCCTGATTACCATAATGTGAAACCTGGCGAAGTGGTGCACTCCGAACCCAGACCCACTGCGAAAATTTATGGGCAATCCAACCAGCTGGATGTAATGCTACATGATGCCAATATCGACAGTGATCTTATTTCACGTCTGGGCTCAGGTTTGCGCAATCTGAGCGATACTACCGCGCGGATGAATGATATGACCAAAGTATCGGTGGCCAACGATGAGTATGTAAATAATTTGAAGAACGCTTCACAAGGTGCTTCCAGCCTTTCGAAATCTTATGGAAAAGCAGCCGAAGCCCTTGAGCGTGATCTGACAGTATCCAACGAATTTTCGCAAAATGTTCGCGGTGCTTCTCAGGCAGCCTCACAGCTCAAGCAAGTTTATGTGGATACCGGTACCTCGATGCGTGAGGATATTCAGGCATCACAAAGCCTTTCCCAAAGCATCCGTAGCGCTTCGCAGTCTGCATCGCAGCTTGCAGAGAACTACCGCAAATCTTCCGACAGCATTCTTGAAAACATACAACAACTGCATCAGTCCACAGATAAAAATACACAGTTCAACGATCAGCTCAAAAAGCTTTCACAGAACCTCTCTTCGCTCAACGCTCTCTACGAGATGCAACTTAAAACATCGGAGCAACAATCCAATGCGTCTGCTAAGCTGCAAATTACCATGACCAAATTCCTCGACGACATCGACCGGTCGGCACAACAAACCAATCAATACCAGAATCAGATGGATAGCCTGACCAAGAAAATGTCTTCGCTAAATAACATCTATGGAAACATGCTTACGGCCATGAACGTAAAATAAAGGCAAGTTTTTCTAACCTAAAAATGTACTTTACAAATGGCTGAATATAAAGAAACACCGAGGCAACAGATGATCGCCATGATGTACCTGGTACTCACGGCGCTTCTCGCCTTGAATGTGTCGAAAGAAATGCTTGACGCTTTTCTGGTAGTAAACGAAAGTGTAGAGCTTACCAACGAGAACTTCACCAGCAAAATTGAAGATACATACATAGCTTTCAATAAAAAGCATTCGAATGACCCGGTGAAGGTGAAACCTTTTTTGGATAAGGCGCAGCAAGCTAAGCAGATGTCGAACGAAATGATTGCGTATGTCCAGGATATGAAATACGACCTCATTTCCCGTACTGAGAAAATATCGATAGATTCTGCAAAAGTGGTGAAGCTGTCAAAAGTTCTGAACAAAGACGATTATGACACACCTACCAACTTTTTTTTGGGTGGTAGCGAGGATGGTAGCAAAGGATATGGCAGTGAGCTGAAAAGTAAAATCGACAGTTACCGACAAAACATGCTTGATTTGCTCAGCCCCGAAGAACAAACAATGGTAAAGCTGGGGCTGAAAACAGATGGTGAATACGAAGATGCTAATAGTAAGCCGCTCAATTGGATACAGTATAATTTTTACCATACTATTCTTGCCGCTGATGTGGCTATCCTCAACAAGATTATCTCCGAAATTTACAATGCCGAATTTGATATTGTGAAGTTTCTGTTTGACGCGGTTGATGCCAAAGACTTTAAATATGACAGGGTTGACGCCAAAGTGCTGCCGCAAAAAGACTATGTTTTTATCGGTGATTCTTACAAAGCTGAGGTAATTGTAGCTGGCTACAGTACCACCCAGGATCCGGAAGTTTTCCTAAAGCTTGGTGTCGATTCATTGCCTCTTAGCCAGTTGGCTTCTGCACGTG
Organism: Bacteroidales bacterium; assembly: GCA_035647615.1. NCBI lineage: Bacteria > Pseudomonadati > Bacteroidota > Bacteroidia > Bacteroidales > Bacteroidales bacterium. The sequence goes on from DASRND010000031.1 coordinate 40,871, forward strand.
TCGTTGAAGGCAAAGATGGCATAGTGAATATTTCATTGCCAGCTAACAGCGAGGGGCTTCAAAGATATGCTGGCGTCATCAGGTTGAAAAGTGGTACCGGCGAAGTTCAGAATTATCATTTTAATAATGAGTTTACAGTGGGTCGCCCTGCCACTACCATTTCGGCTTCCAAGATGAATGTGTTTTATATTGGTGTCGATAATCCTGTTGAGATCTCTGTGCCAGGCGTCCCGATTGATCAAACCCGTGCCGAGATTAGCTTTGGAACGTTGAAACGTAGTCCTTCAGGCGACAGCTGGATTGTACACGTTGCCAAGGCGCCAACGCAAGGAAAGAGTCAGGCAACCATCAGTGTATTTATGCAGGAAAACGGGAAAACCAAGAAAATGGGCGAAACGATCTTCCGGCTTAAAAAAGTACCTGATCCCATTGCCAAAATTGCCAACCAAACCGAAGGCAACATTAGCAAAACAGCGCTTAAATATTCGCCTACTATCGTAGCCAACATGCCCGAAGATTTCGACTTCGATCTTAGCTTTCGTGTTGTATCCTTTGATATGGTTTACACACGTGGCGAAACGGTAATGAGAGAAACCGTTACCGGAGCCAAATTTTCAGATAAGATGTTGCAATACATCGACAATACCCGAACAGGCCAGCGCATCACTTTCGAAAAAATCATTGCACGTGGACCTGACGGTACTGATCGGCATTTGAACCCGATCAACTTAACGATAAATTAAAAATTTAAAATTCAAAGATATGAACAACAGCGTTTTGAAAATTTCACTTCTCATACTGTTTTTGGCAGCCATGAGCCTGGCCAAAGCGCAACCTGCCAATCAGGTACAACTGGTCGGCAACATCCGCGACAAGGCCTATGAGCGTGTACATATCGACGACCATCAGCCTATCGCTTATCCCTATCTGCGCGAATCGGATGTGTTTTGGGAAAAACGTGTTTGGCGTGTGATTGATCTGAAAGAGAAAATCAATCAGCCGCTTTATTTTCCTGAAATTCCACAAGGACGTTGGCGCAGCCTGATGCAGATATTGTACGATGCCCTACTTGGTGGCGAAATTACGGCCTATGAATACACATTGGCAACCGACAACTTTGAGGAGTTGATACCAATGACAGCCAGCCAGATGGAAGCCACACTTGCCGATACCATTACTGTTCCTGTACCCGATCCCAACGATCCTGGCAATTTTATCAACGAGCGAGTTGCGAGGGATTTCGAACCAAAATCGGTAACACGGTTTTTGGTTAAAGAAGATTGGATTTTTGATAAGCAGCGCTCCGAAATGCAGATACGCATTCTGGGTATCTGCCCTATGCGGCCGGCGCAATTGGAAGATGGAACCTTTGCGGGATACGAAAACCTCTTCTGGCTTTACTATCCCGACATTCGCCCGCTGCTGGCTCGTTTTGAAGTGTTCAACCGCCGAAACAGTGCCAGCCGCCTCACCTACGACGAGATGTTGCTCTCTCGCCGCTTTGGCAGCTATATCGTTAAAGAAGATAACGTCTACAATCGCGAAATTCAGGAATATGCCAAAGGTGTTGATGCACTGCTCGAAGCCGAGCGTATTAAGGAAGACATCCGCGACTTTGAAAGCGAACTTTGGGTGTATTAAGCTCAATGTGGCTACTCTGGTAGCTTTCGCTAAATTTTGATAAATCTTTACGAAACTCCTTGCCCTTTGCGGTGAGGAGTTTTTGGTTTAAATTTGCACCTTATTAATAAGCGGCATGGCAGGCGATTTTTTTTCTACACCAATCGAATTCCTCAAAGGCGTCGGGCCTGTGCGTGCTGAATTACTCCGCAAAGAGCTTGACATCCACACCTTCGAGCAACTGCTTCATTATTTTCCATTTAGATACATAGACCGGAGCCAATTCCTGCTGATCAGCGACATTGACAGCGAGGAAGTGTGGATTCAGATAAAGGGGCGCATCAGTCAGCTCAGGGAAACAGGAACAGGCCGTGCCCGCCGTCTTACCGGGGTGTTTACAGATAGTAGCGGAAGTGTCGGGTTGGTTTGGTTTCAGGGCGTTAGGTGGGTGAAAGAAAAAATAAAACCCAATCTGGAATATGTTGCCTTTGGAAAACCTACGCTCTTTAACGGGCAGTGGCAGTTGGCGCATCCCGAAATAGAAGCTGTAATCGATTTGGAAGCCGGGCCGGGAGCCACATTGCAGCCGGTGTACAACTCTGGTGAAAAGCTTCGTCAGCGTGGCCTCGACAGTCGCGGGCTGGCGCGCCTGACGCGCACATTGGTGTCGATGATCGCTGAGCCAATGCCCGAAACATTACCCAAAACCATCATCGATCGTCTGCGCCTGATTTCCGGCCACGATGCTTTGATAAACATCCATCATCCATCTGATCAAAAAATTCTCGACAGGTCCATCGCACGGCTGAAATTTGAGGAGCTGTTTTATATTCAGTTGCTTTTGCTACGGCAGAAATTCATGCGCTCCCATTTCACCCGAGGACATTCCTTTAAGGTGGTGGGCGATCATTTTAACAACTTTTTTCATCACTATCTTCCTTTCGAGCTTACCGACGCACAAAAGCGCGTCATCCGTGAGATACGTGCCGATATGGGAACGGGCCGCCAGATGAATCGTCTTTTACAGGGAGATGTGGGCAGCGGCAAAACGCTGGTGGCGCTGATGTGCATGCTTATCGCCATCGACAATGGTTTTCAGTGCGCACTGATGGCGCCTACTGAAATATTGGCGCAGCAGCATCTTGCTACCTTGCAGCGCTTTCTTAAAGATTTACCGTTGGAAGTAAAACTGCTCACAGGTTCCGTTAAGACTGCTGCCCGCAAAGTGATTCATGAAAATCTCGAATCTGGTCAGCTTAATATCCTTGTCGGGACGCATGCTTTGATAGAAGATACAGTGGTGTTTCATAACCTGGGGCTGGTGGTCATCGACGAGCAGCATCGCTTTGGTGTGGAGCAGCGCGCACGGCTTTGGAAAAAAAATGACATTGCTCCGCACGTGCTGGTGATGACGGCCACGCCCATACCACGCACGCTGGCCATGACTGTGTATGGCGACCTCGACACTTCGGTAATAGATGAGCTGCCGCCGGGAAGAAAGCCCGTTAAGACGGTGCATTATTTTGATAACAAACGGGCGCAGCTTTTCAACTTTATGCGGCAGCAAATTGCTGAAGGGCTTCAGATTTATGTGGTCTATCCGTTGATACATGAATCGGAAACACTCGATTTGAAAGATTTGATGGACGGCTATGACAGCATTACCCGTTCTTTTCCGTTGCCGGAATATGCAGTGAGTATTCTACATGGCCAGATGAAACCCGCCGACAAAGATTATGAGATGCAACGCTTCGTGTGTGGCGAAACGCAGATAATGGTGGCTACTACTGTGATAGAAGTAGGCGTGGATGTGCCCAACGCTTCGGTGATGGTGATAGAAAATGCCGAACGGTTTGGGCTTTCACAGCTTCACCAGTTGCGTGGCAGGGTGGGGCGCGGCGCCGATCAGTCATTCTGCATTCTGATGAGTGGCTACAAACTTTCCAAAGAAGGCAAGCTGCGTTTGAAAACCATGGTGGATACCAACAACGGCTTTGAGATTGCCGAAGTTGACATGCGGCTGCGTGGCCCCGGCGATATGCATGGCACGCGGCAAAGCGGTGTTCTCGAGCTTAAAATTGCTGATCTTATCAAAGACGAAAAAATATTGCGCTACGCCCGCGACCTGGCCACCGAAATTCTCACTGATGACCCACAACTGCAAAAAGCTGAAAACGCCATCCTTTCCACACAGCTTTTTCAATTACAGAAACATCGACACGACTGGAGCCGCATTAGTTGAGCCGGAAATCCAGTCCTCAGTCCTCAGTCCTCAGTCCTCAGTCTTCAGTCTTCAGTTCCCGGTCTTCAGTTCCCAGTCGGCAGCAGGGAAGATAGTTCACCAGCAGCACTCTTCCTTTCTTGCGCCACGCGCCCTGCTTAAATCTATCGAAATTCAAAAGTACCAGCCCATTTTATTACTTTTGCACCTTTTATTACTAATCGCTAAAATTGTATGAAGATTTCTTATAACTGGCTGAAGGAGCATGTAGATGTCGATCTGGCACCGGAGGAGATAGCCGAAATTTTAACCGACACCGGACTGGAAGTGGAGGGTTTTGAAAAAATAGAAACCATTCCTGGCGGGTTGGCTGGTGTAGTTATCGGCGAGGTGATGACCTGCCACAAACATCCCGATGCCGATAAACTAAGTGTAACCACCGTGAATGTCGGTGGTGAGCGCTTGCTGCCAATAGTTTGTGGAGCGCCCAATGTGCAGGCCGGTCAGAAAGTGCTCGTGGCCACCACCGGCACCACATTGCCCACCAGCGACGGGAAATCGTTTGAGATAAAAAAAGCAAAGATCAGAGGAGAAGTTTCCGAAGGGATGATTTGTGCCGAAGATGAGCTGGGGATAGGTGAGTCGCACGAAGGGATTATGGTGCTTCCCCCGGAGGCAGAGGTTGGCACACTGGCAAAGGAATATTTCAACATCACCGACGATTATGTTTTTGAGATTGGCCTCACGCCAAACCGAAATGACGCAATGGGGCACGTGGGTGTGGCGCGCGATCTGATTGCAGCGCTCAACTTTATGCATCCGCACGAAGACCCGAAACAACTTTTCATCGCCTGCACCGATAGTTTTAAGGTGGAGAATGAAAATTTAAATATCGAAATCCAGATTGATGATCCCGAGGCATGTCCGCGCTATTCTGGCGTTACCATGACCAACGTTAAGGTGCAGCCTTCGCCCGACTGGCTTAAGAATTATCTGCTCGCCATTGGGCTGCGACCCATCAACAATCTGGTGGACATCAGCAATTTTGTGCTTTACGAAACCGGCCATCCGACACATTTTTTTGATGCTGATAAAATTGCCGGCAAGAAGGTCATCGTGAAAAAACTCCCGGAAGGAATCAGGTTCACTACGCTCGACGAGGTGGAACGCACCTTGTCGGGAAATGATCTAATGATTTGTGATGCCAACGGAGGCATGTGCATGGCAGGGATTTATGGCGGCCTCGATTCGGGAGTGACGGAGCAAACGCGAAATATCTTTATCGAAAGCGCCTTTTTCGATCCGAAAACCATCCGCAAAACGGCGCGGCTGCATGCGATGAACACCGATTCTTCTTTCCGCTTCGAGCGGGGTGTCGATCCCAATGCAACGCTATGCGTTTTGCGCCGGGCTGCTATGCTGGTGAAAGCGCTGGCCGGCGGCGAAGTGTCGTCGCAGGTTAAAGATTTTTACCCCGAGCCGGTGGAGCCTTTGCAAATTCCAATGACCTATAAAAATATCAATCGCCTCATTGGCATCAGCATCGACCACGAAAGTATCCGCGACATCCTGACGTTTCTCGAAATGGAAATCATCAGCCATGACGACGAAGGCTTTACGGTAGAAGTGCCCACCTACAGATCGGAGGTTACGCGCGAAGCCGACATAGTGGAGGAGGTGTTGCGTATTTATGGCTACAATAACATTCCTTTTCCTGATCAGTTGCGGGTTTCTCTCTCGTCGGTGCCTCAGCCCGACAGGGAACATATTCAGGAGTTGACGGGCGATTTTTTGAGCGACAATGGCTTCAGAGAGATTATTAACAACTCGCTCACGCGTGCGGCATACATCTCGCGGTTTGATTTCGTGCAGGAAGCCAGCGCAGTAAAAATCAATAATCCCCTGAGCAACGACCTGGGTGTGATGCGACAAACCTTGCTGCTTTCAGGATTGGAAAGCATTCTTTATAATCTTAATCATAAAAATCATGACCTGAAATTTTATGAGTTTGGAAAGATTTATTTGCAAAATCCTGAAGATCAAAGTAAGAATGTAACCAAAAAATACAATGAGCAACAGCATTTGGCACTCTTTATTACCGGACAGTTGTATCCCGAAAACTGGCATGCATCGCAGCAGCCGGTTGACGTTTATCTGCTTCGTTCGTATGTAGAGGGCATCCTGCGTCAGCTGAATATTTCAGTGGAAAATTTGACAACTTCGCCAGCTAAAGCCACTTATTTTGAAACAGGACTTCAACTTGAATCCAACGGAAGAAGTGTGGTGGAATTTGGAATAATCAAACGCTCCATTTTGCAGCACTTCGATATCCGGCAGCCTGTTTTTTATGCTGATTTCGATTGGGAACTTGTTTTGACAATGCTGAAAAATCATCAGATTAAATACCAGCCAGTGCCAAAATTCCCGGAGGTACGCCGCGACCTGGCGCTGCTGGTTGACGAAAATGTGACTTTTGCAGAATTAAGAAAAATAGCTTTGAATACCGAAAGAAGCATATTGCAGCACGTCGGCCTTTTCGACGTGTACGAAGGTGAGAAAATCCCTAAAGGCAAAAAATCGTACGCCATGAGTTTTGCTTTGCAGGACGAGCGTCGCACCCTTACCGATAAAATCATCGACAAAACGATGAACCGCATTGCCGATGCATTAAAGCAAAAAACCGGCGCAGAGCTTAGGAAATAACCAGCAAAGGACTATAAAGAGAGGCTTTCCTAACTAACCCCGGACTTAAGGCAGGGGATAAAAGGCTGCAATATTTCAGTGGGCTTTAGCCCATAAAAAAACCCACACGTCAATCGGCGGTGGGTTTTTTTATTACGCTACAGCGTAATGGATTTCTGTTTTAATTGATGTAAACATCGAATGGCATGCGCATCTGTGCGCCGGTAGTGTTTTGCCAATATTTCATGTATTGATAGAGACGGTAATTATCGCCAAGCTCACTTTTAATTTTTGCATCAATCCGGGTGCTGCCTGTCAGCTCGTCGATAATTTGCTGGAACGGGTCTTTCTGCTCGGGATATTCTTTTATCGACCATGTTTCTAATCCTGCGAGCGAAATGGCTTCGTTGATAGCTTCTTCCATGCCGCCAATCTCATCCACCAATCCAATGCGCAAAGCATCGCTGCCCGACCATACGCGTCCCTGACCGATTTCATCCACAGCCTCCCAGGTCATGCCGCGGCCATCGGCCACATGCTGTACAAAGGTGGAATAGATGTCTTCGATGGATTCTAAAATCACATCATGCTGAAACGGTGTGAGCGGACGCATGGGCGTCATCATATCGGCGTTTTCGTGTGTTTTCACGTAGTCGAAGGTGATGCCCAGTTTGTTGCGCATGGTATTTTGCAGGTTAGGAACCATCCCCAGCACGCCAATGGATCCGGTGATGGTGGTAGCGTCGGCGTAGATTTTGTCGGCTGCACAGGAGATATAATATCCGCCCGAAGCAGCCACATTGCCCATGGAGACGACAAAAGGTTTTTCCGCTGCAGCAAGTTTCACTTCACGCCAGATGACGTCGGAAGCCAACGCACTGCCGCCCGGAGAATTTACACGCATCACAATGGCTTTTACTTTATCGTCTTTTCGTGCGAGGCGGATGGCTTTGCTGATGCGTTCTGATCCGATGGTCAAGTCGTCGCCATTGCCGCTGTTGATCTCTCCGATGGCATAAATTACAGCAACGCGGTTTTTACGATCGATTTTCGGACTATCAGGATCGGCAGCGTCACTATATTTGGCAAGCGACACCGTTTTGATATCGTCGTCATCTTTCAATCCCAATCGGCCTTTGAGGATGTTTAGTACCTCATCTTTGTACACCAGCGCATCTACAAAATGATATTCCAATGCATCTTTGGCGGTACGAAGGCGATAATTTTCGGCTATATCATTGAGTTGCTCTACCGGCAGGCTGCGTGAATCGGATATGCCGCCCGATATGCGTGTCCAAACCGCATCAAGGATTGCCTTCATTTGTTCGCGGCTTTCGTCGCTCATCTTCTCCAGCAAAAAAGGCTCTACAGCACTTTTATATTTCCCGTGGCGGATGATCTGCATCTCGGCATCGAGCTTTTCGAGTGTTCCTTTAAAAAACATTGCTTCGGAATATAGCCCTCTAAAATCCACACCACCTTCGGGATTAAGATAAATGGTGTCGGCGGTGCTGGCCAGATAATATGAGCTTTGCGAATATCCCTCGCTGTAGGCCAGGATAAATTTCCCTGACTTCTTAAATTCCAGAAGTGCATTACGCACCTCTTCCACGGTGGCCATGCCAGCTTGCATGCTGGTGAGGTCGAGATAAATTCCTTTGATGTTGGAATCGCGGGAGGCTTTATCCAGATTTTTGAGGATGTCGTTAAGACCAATGGATTTACTAAAATCCATCGCTCCGAAATTGAAACTAGAAAAAGGGTTGTTCGAGGTACGGTCGATCAACGCTGCGTCGAACTCGATGTGCAAAAGGCTGTTTTCAGCTACCTTTGTTTCCTGCGATTGCATCATAGCCGTCAGGCCGGAGATCATTCCCAGAAAAACGAAAAACATGATCACTGACATGATCAAAAACCCCAGCATTGAGGCAAACATAAATTTGAAAAATTCTTTCATAACATATAATTTTAGGTGAGGCTACAAATATGCGAATTTCTTTCGGAAAAGAACCCTATTTTTGAATCTTCTAATTTGTACAGGTTATGATGCACGAAAGTTATTTACTGCTGGGCAGCAATCAGGGGAACAGGGAGCAAAATATCATAAAAGCGATAAGAGCAATTGCGCAGCAGGCTGGCATCATCAGTAAAATGTCGTCGTTGTACCAGTCGCAGCCCTGGGGTTTTAATGCCGAAAAAGATTTTTATAATCTGGCGCTCCTGCTGCAAACACCTCACGAACCACATGCATTGTTAAACATTCTGCTGGAGATAGAAAAATCAATCGGGCGGGTTAGGAATGACAAGCCGGGCTACAACTCGCGCATCATCGACATCGATATTTTATTTTACGACCAGTTGATAATGGAATCGCCGGTACTTATCCTGCCGCATCCGCGCATTCACGGACGTCGGTTTGTGCTTGCGCCAATGATGGAGCTGGATATGGATTACAAACATCCCATTTCGGGTAAGTCTGTTTTGCATATGCTAATGTTTTGTGAAGACTATTCTAAAGTAGAAAAAATTAAAGAATTGAAGAATATTTTTGATTGATACAATGACCCTTACACGCTACAATTTCATCTCCATCGAAGGCAACATCGGCGCCGGCAAAACCTCGCTGGCCACCCGCATTGCCAACGATTACAACGCCAAGCTGATCCTGGAACAGTTCGAGGAAAATTCGTTTCTGCCCAAGTTTTACCGCGAGCCTGATAAATATGCGTTTCCGCTGGAGCTTTCGTTTCTGGCCGAGCGCTACGAGCAACTCAAGCGCAGCCTCGCCGCCCGCGATCTCTTCAAGAGCTTCACGGTGTCAGATTATCTCATCGATAAGTCGTTCATCTTTGCCCGCAAAAACCTTCCGGAAGACACTTTCGGTTTGTACAAAAAGTTGTTTGAGATCATCAGTGAGTCGCTGCCCAAGCCCGACCTGCTGGTTTATCTTTATCTGAACATCGACAACCTGATGCACAATATCCGGCATCGCGGGCGCAGCTATGAGCAGGATATGAAACGGGAATATCTTGAAATGATTCAGGAAAGTTATCTGGATTTTATCCGACAAAAAACCAACATGCGCATTTTGGTCATCGACACCAACGACCTCGATTTTGTAAACCAGCAAAAGGATTATGAAAAAATCTTAAGCGCGATCTCCGAAGAGTATCCCATAGGGCTGCATCGAATCAGGCCGTGAAAATAGTAGGAATGATTACGGTAAAAGAGGTGACGAAAACAATCTTTGTCTTCTTCCAGACAATACTAGCACTGCTGATACCTTAAGAATAGCACTTATCGTCCTCTTGTTTAAGCCAATTTTGAACGTTTTTTGTTTTTAATTCTCAGCATATTTAATGGTCAGCTCGTCTTCAAAATCAAAAATTGTAAGAGCTTGTTTAATCCTGTCGAATTTTCCTTGATTATCAATATTTGTTTCGATGAAATACGTGTCATTGATTGGAACTGCTTGCCTAAGCCCTTTTTCAGTTGGGGTCTTAGTTAAACATATTCTTTCCCCTAATTCTGTTGTGAAGAATGTTTCAGGTTGAAGCCCAAAAAGTTGCTTAAAAATTTCCACGTACAGTTTTGTAACTTGATTTACTTGAATTTTTTGGTCAAAGAAAATCGCATATTCTAACTTTTTATATTTTGGGTCATCTGCTTCAAATATGTTCAGCTCTCCGTTATCTTCATTTGTTTCAATCTCAATTTGAGGATATTCCCATATTTTCAGAAATCTTTTAGACAACAGATCAAATCTATTTTCAATTTCTGTTTTATCCCACTTGTCAAGACCCGAAAGGTTTTTATTCATCCACAAGCGACTTTCTTTATACCCTGCTCCGTCTAAATCCCTTTTGTCTTTAAACGCCTTATTGCCGAGTTTCCCATTGTTGCCTGATAAAGTCAGATTGCCAATAGTGTTGAGGTAATTTTCCTTGATGAAATTATAATCTTCAATACCCAATTCCATCTTCCATTTTGGGTCAGGGTTTTGAGGAAAGATATGTTCAATCGTAATGTCCGGATTACCTTCAATGGAGACTCTCTCAATATTTTCGAAATTTTCAAGTCTTTCGAGAAAGTAAATTCTATTCTTGGATTTTATGTTGTAAACGTCTTTGACTTTTAGTGCATCAATGACTTCACCGTTTTTGGGAAACCTCTGTATGCCTGTTCTTTGAAGTAAAGACTTTTGAATAGAATACAAATAATTTTCTTTCTCTACTTTATCATAGAGGCTCATAAAAATCTTATTTAATGCATTGGTCGGTAAGCCAAGAATGAACCTTCTCCAAGTAAATGCCTGCACTAAATTAAGGACTTTTAAAAAAGTCTCTTTGTCAATTATTGATGAAATGTAATCATCATAAACTTTCATTAAGAACGGAAATGCAACATTAATTTCAAGACGATTAATGTACTGTAATTGCAACCTAATTTCTTTATCCGTTTCATTTTTCGGATTAATGAGTTTGTTGTAGTGTCTTACTAATCCTTTAATTCCTGTGAGATTGTTTTCAAGTTCATCAACTGATGATGTTGGATAATTGGCTTTAAACTCAAAATAAACCTTTCCCTTATTTGGAATATTCTTGTTTATCAATGTCAAATAGTCTCGAATATAATCAGAAACACGGCTAACGTTTAGAGTTTCATCTTTTGCGAGTTTTTCAATGACTTCCCAGTAGTTTTGATAAATTATGTTTTGTTCTTTGGGCTTTAGCCCCATGAGAATATAATTACGGATTAGGTCAGCTTGTGATAATTCTAATCCCGTTGAGTTAAGGCTTTCAAAAATTCTTTGTGGATTGTCTTTTCCACGCTCAAGTGAGACTTCTACAAACATCAATTTTGAAAGACCTTTCAATACAAATTGATAATTTTCTTCAGTGATTCGCCCTTTAAAATAATTGAAATTGTCAATAAGTTTCGAGAAGTCTGTGAAATCTTCTTTATCGTCACCTCTTAATAGATACTTTAATGCCTTATCATTGTTTTCTGCTGGCCTTAATTTTAGCTTCTCCTCTTCTGGAGCAAACTTGTTTATCAAATAGGTTTCGCTAATCTCGTTTTCGAGTCCTTCGTCTTTTAATTCTTTTGCAAGTCGATGCAGAACCAGGTAAATGAGCGTTAATGTTGTTAATCTCTGTTGTCCATCAATTACTGTCAGCTCTTTAATCCTTGAAGCAGTATAGACGTCATCATGAATAAAGACTATGCTCCCGATAAAGTGAGTATTCATCTTTTCCGTTCCAACCTCAAGAATATCATCAAGGAGCTGTTTACATTGTCCTGTTGACCAATCGTAATTTCGTTGGTAGACAGGAATGATGAACTGTGTTTTATTGGATGATAAAAAATCCTCTACTTTAGTTTCGGTTGCTTTCATTTTTATTTTTCTCTCTTTAACTATTTAAGATTTTTACCTCTCCTCATACTGCTGCTGATAATAATTTTGGTAGTCGCCCGAAGTGATCCGTGCCATCCATTCGCTGTTTTCGAGATACCAGTCGATGGTTTTCGAAAGCCCTTCCTCAAATTGCAACGAAGGTTTCCATCCAAGCTCGTTTTGCAGTTTTGCTGAGTCGATGGCGTAGCGCAAGTCATGGCCGGCGCGATCTTTCACGTAAGTGATCAGTTTTTCGGAAGTGCCCGGAGTGCGGTTTAGTTTTTCGTCGAGCAGCTTGCACATCAGTTTTATCAGATCAATGTTCGTCCATTCGTTGTGCCCACCAATGTTGTAGGTTTCGCCCACTTTGCCACGATGAAAGATATGATCGATGGCGTCGGCATGGTCTTCTACCCACAGCCAGTCGCGCACATTTAAACCCTTACCATAAACCGGCAGCGGTTTGTTGTGACGGATATTATTAATAAAAAGCGGAATTAATTTCTCCGGGAATTGATTTCCGCCGTAATTGTTGGAACAGTTGGAGATTTTAACCGGCAGCCCAAAAGTGTGATTGTATGCGCGCACCAGATGGTCGCTGCTGGCCTTTGAAGCAGAGTAGGGGCTTTTGGGATCGTAGGAAGTCTCTTCCGTAAAAAAACCTGTGTCGCCTAATGAGCCGTAAACTTCATCCGTGGAAACGTGGAAGAAAAGCCGTCCTTCAAAATTATCTTTCCAGTAATGGCGCGCTGCATTCAGCAGGTTGGCGGTGCCCACGATGTTGGTATAAATAAACTCCATCGGGCTGCTGATCGACCTGTCCACGTGCGACTCGGCGGCCAGGTGGATTACCGCATCAATACTATATTTTTCAAAAAGCGACTGCATCTTTTCGGCATCAGTGATGTCGGCTTTTACGAAAGTGTAATTTGGCTTTTTCTCCACATCCGTCAAGTTTTCAAGGTTGCCGGCATAGGTGAGTTTATCAACATTTACGATGTGATAATCCGGATATTTATTTACGAAAAGCCGCACCAGATGCGAACCAATAAAACCGGCACCACCGGTAATCATGATGTTTTTAATAGGATGTGTCATTGCTAAAGTGTTTTAATTATTATCTGATTTATGAGTTTAGTCTAACCCCCCAAACTACTAATTTTCAGCCCTTTTTACCCCGGACCCTAAAGAGAGAAGTACTGAAAATCAGTAGTTTGGGAAAGTCCCCTTTAGGGGATTTAGGGGTTTTGAGATTTTTTAGACTGGTCTCATTTATTCTTTTTTTGTTCGGCCAACGCCAATTCCCACCTCCAGGCCGAAAGCATCATCTCGTCGAGATTTTTTTCCGCTTTCCATCCCAGCACTTCGTTGGCCAGTTGCGTGTCGGCCCAAACAGAAGTGATGTCGCCTGCACGGCGTCCCACAACTTTATAGTTGAGTTTTTGATTTGAAACGCGTTCAAAACTTCCGATCACCTCTAGCACTGAATAGCCGGTGCCCGTTCCGATATTAAAAATTTCGACATTTTCTTTTTGCTTGTTCTTCAGCATCCGCTGCAGTGACGCCACATGTGCTTTTGCCAGGTCACTTACGTGGATATAATCGCGGATGGGCGTGCCATCGGGGGTGGGGTAGTCGTCGCCAAAAACTTTGAGTCCCGGGCGCAGGCCGATGGCCGTTTGCGTAATGTAGGGCACCAGATTGTTGGGAACACCCAGCGGCAACTCGCCGATTTTTGCGGAAGCGTGGGCGCCAATTGGATTGAAATATCGTAGGAGTATCGCGTGCAGCGGCGACACCAGTGACTGCTCGCCAATGATCTCTTCCGAAATTTGCTTGGTATTGCCGTAAGGCGACATAGCCTTTTGTATTGGCGCCGATTCTTTTACAGGCAACTGTTCCGGCTGGCCGTAAACTGTACACGACGATGAGAAAACCAGATGCTGCACCGCATGATGCTGCATTTGATCCAGCAAATGAACCAACGAAAAAAGATTGTTGTGATAATACATCAGCGGTTTCTCCACCGATTCGCCCACCGCTTTGGAAGCTGCAAAATGTATCACCGCCTTTACCTCAGGGTGGCTGTCGAAAAATGAACACACACCGTCACCGTCAGTAAGATCGAGCTGCACAAAAGCTGGTCGTTTGCCGGTGATGGCAGCAATCTGATCCACCACTTCGATGCGCGAGTTGGAGAGATTATCAACGATTACCACCTCATAGCCTTGTTGCTGCAGCTCTACCACAGTGTGCGAGCCAATGTAGCCCGTGCCGCCTGTTACCAGTATTTGTTCTTTCATTACCACACAAAAATTTCAAAACATTAATAAATTATAAACTCCAATAGGTAAGCTCTTTTATCTTGTTGCGATAAATACCTTTTATGTCGAAAAGAATTCCTTTTTCGCTGCTGATGTTTTTAAAAAAAGCTTCGTCCAAACAGACATATTGGTCGTGATTTACAGCAACGACAACAGCGTCGTACTTTGTGCCATTTTTCTCTTTGAGTTCGAAACCATATTCACGATTCACCTCATCGCTTACGGCATAGGGATCTACCACGTCAACTTTTACGCTGTAGGAGCGAAGTTCGCTGATAATGTCGGGCACACGTGAGTTGCGGATGTCGCTTACGTTTTCCTTAAAAGTTACGCCCATCACCAGAACTTTGGAATCGGCAATATTTTTATGTGCCACGATAAGTTTTTTTACCAGTCGCCTGGCTACATAATACCCCATCGAATCGTTTACGAAGCGTCCGGAGTTGATGATCTGTGGATGATATTTGAGTTTCTTGGCTTTGTATGCCAAATAATACGGGTCGACGCCGATGCAATGTCCGCCTACCAGTCCCGGGAAAAACTTCAGAAAGTTCCACTTTGTTCCGGCGGCTTCCAGCACGTCGTAGGTGTTGATGCCCATGCGGTTGAAGATAATCGATAGTTCGTTCATCAGGGCAATGTTCACGTCGCGCTGGGTGTTCTCGATAATCTTGGCAGCTTCGGCCACCTTGATGGAAGCGGCACGGTGCACGCCCGCCGTTACAACCAACTCGTAGGTTTTGGCGATCACGTCGAGTGATTCTTCATCACAACCCGAAACCACTTTGATAATGGTTTGTAGCGTGTGTACCTTGTCGCCGGGATTGATGCGTTCGGGCGAAAATCCTACTTTAAAATCCACCATACATTTTAGCCCCGAAAGCTCTTCAAGAAGTGGGATGCACTCTTCTTCGGTAGCGCCGGGATACACCGTGGATTCGTACACGACGTAGTCGCCTTTTTTAAGAATTTTGCCAACGGTGCGGGTGGCGGCCATAAGCGGTCTGAGGTCGGGCATATTGCTGTCGTCGATGGGTGTAGGAACCGCCACGATATGGAAATCAGCTTTGCGCAAATCTTCGGGATTTGCCGTAAAGAATATGTCGCAATTCTCGAAATCTTTCGCCTCAAGTTCCTGGCTGGGGTCTATTTTGTTTTTCATCATTTCGATGCGCTCGGGTTTGATATCGAAACCGATGACGGAGGTTTTGCGCGCAAATGCCAAAGCGATGGGCAGCCCAACGTAGCCCAGACCTATCAGCGATATTTTCGCTTCCTTTTTTAAAATTTTGTCGTAAAGTGTCATGTTGTTTATCTCCTCAAAAAGATCATCCATGATTAATCAGGATGGGAATGGTTTTATTAATTAACTGAGTTTTTTTAAATTTTTGATACGCAATCATCTTTGATTTCGTATTGTTCCTTGCTTTCCGGGCAGATAGCCATTCCGTTTTCGTCGAAATGCAAACGGTGACCGCACTCGCTCATCCAGCCGATCTGACGCCCCGGATTTCCCACCACCAGCGCATAAGGAGCCACCGTTTTGGTAATAACCGTTCCGGCGCCGATAAAGGCAAACCCGCCGATGTCGTGACCGCAAACGATGGTGGCGTTGGCGCCGATAGTAGCTCCGCGTTTCACCACGGTGCGTTCATAGCTGCCACGGCGCACGACGGCGCTGCGCGGGTTGGTTATGTTGGTAAAAACCATCGAAGGCCCCAGGAAAACGTCGTCCTCGCAGGTTACGCCGGTATAAATCGAGACGTTGTTTTGCACCTTTACATTATTACCCAGCACCACCTCGGACGAAATCACCACATTCTGACCGATGTTGCAGTTTTCACCTATCCGGCAGTTGCTCATCACATGCGAAAAATGCCAGATTTTGGTTCCTGAACCAATTTCACATCCTTCGTCGATCACTGCCGTGGGATGGGCGAAATATCCTTTTTTTTCTGTCATAATGATTATCTGTTGGCAAATTCCAGCACGGCGTCGGTGATGTATTTCAGTTGTTCCTCGTCGAGTTCAGTGTGCATGGGCAGCGAGATTACATGTTTGGAAAGATGCTCCGTTACCGGGAAATCGCCTTCTTTGTAGCGTGGATCCTGATAGGCTTTCTGCATGTGCATCGGCACAGGATAATAAATCATGGCCGGAACGTTTTTGGAAGCCAGGAATTTCTGCAGCTCATCACGATCCAAATCTTTAGTAACCAAAGTGTATTGATGATACACGTGCGTAGTGAAAGGTGCTGTAACGGGAGTTTTCAGTTTGGGATGATTGGCAAAGGCCTTGTTGTAAAAGGCGGCAGCTTTCTGGCGGGCTGTGATGTATTCGTCCAGACGGGCTAACTTTATTTTGAGCACTGCTGCCTGAATGCTGTCCAGGCGTGAGTTTACACCAATATAGTCGTGGTGATAGCGCACCACCATACCATGGTTTACCACCGAGCGAAGTTGCTTTGCCAGCGCGTCGTCGTTGGTAAAAATGGCGCCGCCGTCGCCGTAGCAGCCCAGATTTTTCGATGGGAAAAACGACATTCCGGATGCATCACCAATGGTGCCGGCCTGGCGGATTGTGCCGTCGCTAAAAGTAAATTCTGCGCCAATGGCCTGACAGGCATCTTCGACCACATATAAATTGTGTTCTTCGGCAATTTTCATAATAGCCTCCATGTCGGCAGACTGCCCAAAAAGATGCACCGGAACAATTGCTTTTGTTTTGGGTGTGATGGCTTTGCGGATGGCGTCCGGATCGATGTTAAAAGTGTCGGGATCAACGTCCACCAATACAGGAGTCAGGCCAAGCAGCGCGATAACCTCGGCGGTGGCGATGAAAGTAAATGAAGTGGTGATCACCTCGTCGCCTGGCTGCATGTGAAGTCCCATCATTGCTACCTGCAAAGCGTCGGTACCGTTGCCACACGGAATTACGTGTTCTACACCAAGATATTTTTCGAGCGCCTTCTGGAACTCTTGCACCGCCGGCCCGTTGATGAAAGCCGTGGTGTCGATCACCTGTTGGATGGCACTGTCGATTTCGGTTTTTATTTTGTCGTACTGACCCTTCAGGTCAACCATTCTTATTTCGTTCATCCGCGATTTCTATTTAGGTAATTTGATGTTGCTTTTTATGGAGCGCAAAGGTAGGATTTAATAAAGGGTTAGCAAGTTGGCATCAAAAAAAGTCAAGTAGTTAAGTAGAGAATTGATGCGTGTTGAGTGGTGAGAAAAAACTTGGCAGTTCACAGATTGCAGTCCACAGAAGACGATTTGTTTTCTTGATTTTTTAAATCGGAATTTATTTATGATTGTTTACTCCGACTATTGGCGGATGTTTTCTTGAATTTTGGAATTTCATAAAACCATCCTGAAGTTCTGTCAAAAGAAACATTCCTTCACTTACCCAATAATCATTCGTGTATCTTTGCGTTTTTTTGTAATGAAAATAAAGCTGCCACTACTCTTTTGCCTGACCATAGCGCTGATGCCGCTGTTGCTCGTTGCGCAATCCCAAAACACAGAACGCAAAGGCACCGAAGCTAAAGCCGATGCCATGTGGAGCATCTATCCCTCTTTTTCGTGGCAATGGCCCGGTGGTGACCTTGCCGACCGCTTTGGCTCTTCGGGTACAATCGGGCCTGGTTTCTTTCACAAAACTGCCTCCAACTGGATTTTCAA
Source organism: Bacteroidales bacterium (assembly GCA_035647615.1). Lineage (NCBI taxonomy): Bacteria > Pseudomonadati > Bacteroidota > Bacteroidia > Bacteroidales > Bacteroidales bacterium. The sequence continues at coordinate 58,799 of DASRND010000031.1, forward strand.
TGCCGACATCAACTTTATCTTTGGCAATGCCCTACGCGAGGATTCACTTATCAATAATCTTATCAACACCGATGGCTTTGTCATTGATGACCAGGGGCATTATGCTGAAGTTTCCTTTTTCGAACGTGGCTTTTACAGTACGTTTCGTGTTGGTAAGATAATCCCGGTATTTGGTTCAAATCCTAACTCCGGTTTGCTGCTGATGGTGGGTGCCGGTTATCTGCAACACAAAATCAATATCCAGGTTACCAACAAAGCTGCTTCACCGCTCAAAGGCGATTACAAAAAAGGTTACGACCGCTACACCAATGGCTTTAGTACGGTGCAGTTTGTTGGCTATGTATATCATGGCGAAAGTCGGCTGGCCAACTTTTTTGCCGGGGTAGAGGTGGTGCAGGCCTGGACGCAAAACCGCCGTTCGATGAACTTCGACCTCATGCGCCGCGATGATAAGAATCGCTTCGAAATGCTTTACGGGCCGAAAATCGGATGGATCATCCCCTTCAACAAGCGCATGCCGCAGGACTTTTATTATTATTAATTCACTCCCTCAAAGGCAGCATACCGATGACCTTTTTGTACAATATCCTTATTCAAGTGTACGTCCTGCTGATACGGCTGGCAGCTTTGTGGAATCCCAAGGCGAAACTATGGGTGGCCGGACGACGCCATATTTTTGATGATTTACAACAAAAAATTTCTCACGACCGTCCGCTGGCGTGGTTTCATTGCGCCTCGTTGGGCGAGTTCGAGCAGGGACGCCCGGTGCTTGAGGCTTACAGATTACAATATCCCGATCATCGCATTCTTATCACCTTTTTTTCGCCTTCGGGTTATGAAGTGCGCAAAAATTACGCTGGTGCTGATTACATCTTTTATCTTCCCGCCGACACCACACGCAATGCGCGGCGGTTTGTGGCGCTGGTAAAGCCGCACATCGTTTTCTTTGTTAAATACGAATATTGGTTCAATTATCTGCGCCAGCTCCACACGACGGGCGTGCCGGTGGTGGGCGTTTCGTCGATTTTCCGTCCTGGGCAGCGGTTCTTTCGTTGGTATGGCCGATGGCAACTGGCAGCGCTGAAAAGGTTCGACCACTTTTTTGTTCAGGATCAGCAATCCGCCGATCTGTTGGCAAAAGCCGGCATTACGCAGGTTACTGTGAGTGGCGACACCCGTTTCGACAGAGTAGCTGAAGTGGCTCGTCAAAAAAAATCATTTCCGCTGGTGGAGCAATTTGCCGCAGGGCATCAGGTTTTTATTGCCGGCAGCACCTGGCCGCCTGACGAAACTATGGTGCGGCTGCTGATCGAGAAAAATATTCCAAATCTTAAATTCATCATAGCTCCCCACGAAGTTCACGAAGCGCGTATCCAGCGACTGGTAGAATTATTGCCCCACGAGACGGTTCGCTTTTCGCAAGCCACCGACCAAAATCTAGCCGAAGCACACGTGCTGGTCATCGACAACATCGGAATCCTTTCTCATTTATATCAGTATGCCAACGTCGCCTATATCGGCGGTGGCTTTGGCGTGGGCATCCACAACATTCTGGAGGCAGCAACTTTCGGACTGCCGGTACTCTTTGGCCCCAACTACCAGAAGTTTCGCGAAGCAGTGGAGCTGATCGCACAAGGTGGTGCTTTTTCGTTTGGTGATGAAAAGGAGTTTCTCGCCAGTGCCTTGCCGCTATTAAGCGATGAACCGCAGCGCGAAGCTGCTGCCCAAATCGCCCGGCAATACGTCGAAAGCCGGGAGGGAGCTACCCGTCTAACCCTCGACTGGTTGCGCGGCTAGCTTTCCCCAGCCTCCTCCGGCTCGTTCATCACGCGGGTTTGGGTGGAGATGGATTCTTCGTGGATGGCTTTGAACAGGCTGTTGATAAATGCCTCGCTGAGTCCCATCTGCTGGCCAGTTTGCAGCCCGGTGGTGATGATCTCGTCCCAGCGTTGTGGTTGCAGGATGGTGATGTTGTGCTTTTTCTTATAATTTCCGATGGCTTTCACCAGCGTTATGCGTTTGTGCAGCAGTGTGAGCATCTCGTTGTCGAGGCAGGATATCTGGCTGCGGAGTTCTTCGAGGGTATTGTTGTCGGCATCATCGGCTTCGAGGTGGCGGATCACCAGATTTTGCAGCAACTGGTGGAGTGCCTGTGGTGTGATCTGCTGCTGCGGATCGCTGAGCGCTGCCGCAGGATTGCAGTGGGTTTCTATCATCAGCCCGTCGAAGTTGAGATCCATCGCTTTTTGCGCTACTTGTTGCAATAATTCACGTTTGCCTGCTATGTGACTGGGGTCGCAAAGCATGGGTATTTGCGGCATACGGCGGCGCAGCTCGATGGGTATTTGCCACATAGGCGGGTTGCGGAAAATATTTTTTTCGTAAAGCGAGAAGCCGCGGTGGATGGCGCCCACTTTACGGATGTTAGATTCGAGCAATCGTTCGATGGCTCCTATCCATAATTCTACATCGGGATTCAAAGGGTTTTTTACAAAAACGGGAATGTCGGTTCCTTGCAGCACATGGGCTATTTCCTGCACGGCGAAAGGGTTGGCTGTTGTTCGAGCACCAATCCACACCACATCAAAACCAGCTTGAAGCGCTGCCTCGGCATGTGCTGCGTTGGCAACTTCGGTAGCCACTTTCATTCCAGCAACCGACTGCACCTGCTGCATCATCCCGATTCCTTTGTTGCCCACGCCTTCAAATGCGCCGGGGCGTGTGCGGGGTTTCCAGAGGCCGGCACGAAACACGCCAATGCCTCCGGCACTGATGCCGGTGGCGGTTTCGAGCATCTGCTCCGGCGTTTCGGCACTGCATGGCCCGGCGATGATCAGCGGACGATTTCCGTCGCCAAGTCCCCACTGTTGTAATATTTCTATCGTTTTCGTAGTAAAGTTTGTTTTGGTAAAAGTGGAAGTTACAACAAAAAGCAACGGCACAGGTTCAGCATAAACTTTCCCTGTGCCGTCGCACAACTTATCTTGCCACCACTATTTTGGCGAAAGCCGATGAATGATTGTTTTCTATTTTAATAAAATAAACGCCATTTTGTAACCGACTACCGTTGAGATTATCGGCATCCAGTTCTAGTGTAGCTTCCCCGTTATTAGCATACGTTGCTATGATTTTACCCTGCAAATCGGTGAGGGTAATAATTGAAGCGGCTCCGGCAGCTTCAGGCCAGGTGATGGTGAAAGCTCCGCTCACAGGATTGGGATGAACGCGGATGGATTCCGTACCAGAAAGATTTTCAGCTACTCCTTCATAAAACACAACAACGATGTTGGAGGGAACCGATTCAAATTCGTCCCAGGCAGTGGTTACATAATATTCATTATAATTCTCCGGCATTTCATCCACGTACGAAAGCTCTCCGGGCGGGGTGGTAGCTAGCAGCACATCATTTTTATAAATATTAAAATGGGTATATTCCCACCCAAATGGTTGCGATGGCTGTAGGTTTGTAATCTTTTGAGGCTCACCAATATTTTCCGGGACGGAATTTGAAATTTCAATAGTTGATGAAGTCGCGTCTGTCCCGTTGTCCACCACATAACCCTGGATGTTCCAGTTGATGTCCCACCCAAAGTAGCTGCTCATGCTCACCCAATTGGAACCGTAGAGGAGCATGTCGCCTTTGAAGGCAATGGCAGGGCCATCGTCGGTTCCCGCCGGATATACGCCATTGGGATTGATCACGCGGTAGCCGATCCAAAGCTCCTGCTGGGCATCTATTTGCAGCGGCGCATCCAGTTCTATCACATTCCATTCGTTGGGTACCGGGTACGTCACAAACTGTTCGCGCACCAGATTGCCTGCGTAGTTTTGGTTGCCGCCCTGCCACACGCGGATAAATATCTGACAATCGACATCCACAAAAAATGCTGAAACACGTGTGAGGTATTGGTTATCATAATTTTGCAAATCATCTGTGGTGAAGCGAATGGCGGCATCAAAAATCTCAATATTTTCGCCCCCTACCACATCACTGTTTTCGCCATCATCCCAATGCATCCATTCGCCATCGGATGCCGGAGCCTGCCATTCCAAATTAACAGAGGTATAGTTTAGAATAAATGCCATGAGATTTATGGGCGGAAAGAGCAACGGCTCGGCAATGAAAATCGCTTCGGAACGCACAGGCGAAGTTCCGTCATCATATACCGCCGCAACGCCAATGGTATGCTCCATGCCCGGTGTCAGGCTGAGCAACAGGGCAGTTTTCGTTTCTGTAAAACCCCAGAGATTCCCATTCAAAAACACATTATAACCCAACAATGTCTGTGGTTGCAAAAGCATTTCGGGAGAAGATTTCTGATCGAACGCTATTCCTGCCCGTATCATAAAATCTATATCGTCCTGCGCATACCAGCTTTGGCCACCGTCGATGGTAGAGTAGGAGAAGCCGTCGGGCTGGTTCAGGTCGCCACCAATTTCGTAAAGGTTTCCTTCTTCCCACTGGCAGGCTGCATAAAAACGCACATTTTGCGGTATAGGAATATCCATATTGACGATGGTGTAAGGAGCTTCAACAGCTACCAGATACGGGCCGCCATAAACCACGCTCAGGTCGGGAGCGCCTGCGTCGTCACCTGCGATCCATAATTTCATGGTTTCGCCGGCAAATCCCGGACTGGTTAATAATTTCACCTGGCGCAAATAGCAGGACGCGTTGTGTTGGAATCCTACCGCCATAAATTCCTCACCGGTAGCTGTGCCGGGCTTGAAAAGTCCGTTGGCTTCGCCGTCGTCGTAAGCCAGTTCGATGGAGCCAAAACCGATAGGGGCTTCCCAGGTGGCAATCACATTATTTAGACCTTCTTTTTGTATCTCGAGGTTGTGAGGCGGATAGTTGCCCGGCACAAGTGGCATAAGTGTAATCTCCACAAACGTGTCTTCAGTAAGCTCCAGAGCAGGCTGTGAATAATTTTGAAATCCCGCGGCCGAAACAGAGAGATCGTAGGTGCCGGCGGGGACATCGAGGTTAAATTCGCCATCTGAATCTGAGAATATCAAATAGCCGCCAAGTGCTACCGCAGCATTTTCGATAGCAATATTGTTTTCATCACGAACGATGCCGCTAAAGTTTACGTCGGAACTTACCTGATTTTGAGCCGCGCGTCCCCACACTTCGTAGTTGAAGGTGCCGTCGTTGGGGCGGTACCAGGCGGTGTAGAGTTCGTCCACTCCGCCATCGGGCCGGCCAATGATTTGCACCCATGCAGCATCTTCGGTAGCTTGCGAAAACGGTTCCATCTCCGACCAGGAGTAACCGTTGTCGACGGAATATTTCAGATATGCCTGGTCGTTGCCGGTGTAGGTGTCGTCGCTCCAGACGGCATAGAGGCGGTAATTGTTGTCGAAGTTGGGCGTAACCCAAAGGTCGGGGCGCTCCGAGGCGCCGGTGTTGTCGGAGAGGTTTACGGCTGGCTGCCAGGTGCTGCCGAAGTCGTCGCTGCGGAAGAGACGGACGTCGGTTTGCAAACCATCCACATTGGATGAAACGATGACGAAGAGCGTGTTTTGAATTAATCTGGTGTTGAGCCGGGCGTTGTAAAGGCCGTCGTTGGTGACGTTGACGGGCGTTGACCAGGTGGCGCCGAAATCGGAGGAGGTAGTTACAAATACGTCGAGTTCGTTATAGGTGGAGCCGGTTTGTTCGTTCCAGCTAACGGCGAGCTTCTGATCCTGCATGGCCAGGTTGCACCAGCGCGCATGGCCTAATGTCTGCGACAGGTTTTGTGGAGTGCTCCAGGTGGCGCCACCGTCAGTCGAAGCAATCAGAAAGATTTGATATTTGTAATCGACGTCGCGGTCTTCATAGGCCACGAGCACCGTATCGCCCGAAGCGACTATTTGCGGAACTTGCGCCAGACGGATAGAATTGGTTATTTGAACCTCATTACCAAATGTAACGCCGCCATCGATGGATTTCACCATAAAAATCTCACTGTTGTCCGAGGTGTTGCGGTAATAAGTGATGTAGATGTTGTTGCCACCCACCGCCACCACCGGATATTTGCCGAGATAGTCGATGCCGGAATAAAGGGTGAGTTTTTCACCCCAGTTCTGGCCGCTGTTGTTGCTTTTCCTAAACATGATATCGCCCCACTGATCCCATACCAGATAGTAGTTAGAACCCTCACCGGCAAGGTCGTGCTCATTGGAAGGGCCGTACTCGTTGCTGAGGTTTTGCATATCGGAAAATGTTACCTGCGCAAAGGCTGCATTTAGCAGCATCAGGCTGGTGATGATGAAGAAGGATAAAATTCTATTCATGACTTTATGGTTTTAGAAATTAGATTACAAAGCTAAGCTTTTATATTTTTTTGTGTCAACCAATATTTACGCGCAGAAGGCGTTTCCCGATTTTTACAATCAAATCTATTTTTTTAATCCAATTTTTTAAGAGCTATGAAAAAATTTATGCTTGCAGCCGCTGTGTTGCTGTTTATGAGCTTCCTGGCGGATGCACAGGAGTACAAAGTTGTAACTACGGTCGAATCGGTGGTGCCGATGGGATTGGGGCGCTCGCGGATTATCGAAAGCGGCGATACGCTGGCTGTAGCCGATTTTACAACAGAACGCACCGATGGCAAAAAAAGTAAACAGAATCAGGTGAGTCGAGCTGATGCCAAGATTGATAATTTTCAGGAGACCAAGCTGCTGAACTTCTACAGTGCCGTAGGTATCAATTTCCAGAACATTGCTTCCAACGATGCCATGATTACCGCCAAAATCAACCAGCTTGTAGGCGATGGCTGGAAGCTGCAATTTATTACCAGCGGCGTAGAAAGTGACGCCGGAAAGGATGATCACGTCGGGATTTTTATTACGCGCTATATTTTCTATCGGGAGTAATTGGGCGTTTTAAATGCTTACGCACAAAAGAGGGAGAGTGATCGGGTACAAAGGTTCGGTCAATCTCCCTTTTTTGGAAATTACTTTGGTATTAATACTTGCAACTATTGTTTCAGTCTTTTCGCCGCCAATGCCCCATCCCCGGCCCTTTCTGTCGGCTGACGGAGAAGGGAGCTCTCTTGCGTGGCATAGCGGGAAAACCCAAATGAAGTATTCCGCCTAGCGAACTCCCATAAAGCCCGTCAGAAGTGCTCCCCTCTCAAATTGCAGAGGGGTCGGGAGTGAGGCAAAAAAAAGAAGTTCTCCATTCCCTTAAGGATCGATTGTTCGATAGTAGCTAAATAGTTACCTTTTTTATTAAACAAAGTCTTGTCATTACTAAGGATACTAAAGCAGAGACGCCCAATTTGGGCGTCTGTACTAAGTCATTTTTCCTGAAAGCAATTGCACCCCAGTTTACTGCTCGTCTTTAAGCGGTTTGAAGCCCTTGCCCAGCACTTCGTTGGCGTCGATAACGGTAACAAAGGCGGTGGGATCTATCTGATGGATATAATCCTTAAGCATCTGGTATTCGCGGCGGCTTACGCTGGTGTAGATCATGTGCTTCTCGTCGTTGTTGTAAAGCCCTTTGCCCGAAAATAGTGTGCCGCCACGTTTGATGTCAACGATAATTTTCTGCCGGATGGCTTCATGCTCATTAGAGACGATGAACATGGTTTTTTCGTACGATATACCCCGAAGCGTGATGTCGACAACCTTGCCGGTGATAAAGATTACAATCCAGGAGTAGAGTGGTATTTTCCAGTCGCCAAAGGCTGCCAATCCTATCAGCACGATGGAGGAATCGAGGATGATCATCAATTGTCCCAGTGGCAGACCGGTGAATTTATTAATAATCATGGCTACGATATCCGTACCTCCCGAGGTGGCGCGTGAGCGGAAGACCAATCCCAACCCAAGGCCGATGAGTACGCCGCCGAAGATGGAAGCCAGCAGCAACTGGTCGCCCAATCCTAGTGGGTCGGTCTGGCCGATAAGGTAGGTAAGAAAATCCATCCAGAAAGCAGTCAGAACAAAGCCAACTACCGTTTTGATACCAAAGCGTGGGCCCAGCACCCGAATTCCTATAATTGTAAGTGGAATGTCCATGCTTAATCCCAGCAAACCGATGGGAATACCCGTTGGCCAAAAATCAAACAAGCCCTCGGTGAGATAATGGATTACGATTCCAATACCATAAACACCGCCGGGAACGATGCGGTAGGGATTGATGAAAAGCACAAATCCGCTGGCCATGATAAAGGTGCCGATAACGATGAGGCTATATACTTTGAACCATTCCCGGGAGAATAGTTTTTCTCTGGTTACAAATGACATTGTGTTATTGTTGATTTAGGTTAATCTCTCAATTGTCAAAAACGAGCGCAAAAGTATAGCCTTTGGAACAGCCGCAATCAGCAAGGCTTCAGGGGTAAGGATTTGTAACGGGCGGCGGCGTATTAAACGTTTAGCGATTTTTGCTTTGATAATAACCGGAGTCTGCCAGGAAATGTCTTGAAGTTTTGTAAGAAGTCTCCCAATTTCCAAATACCAGTAGCGGTTTGGTTATTGGATTTTGAGATTTATTTGTGATGTTTACTCCGACTACCGGCGGATTTTTTATTGGCGGTTGGAATTTTTAAATTTCAGAAGTCCTGACCCAGCTTAAATATCATGACGCGATTTTTAGATTTCTCCTTTCAAATTTGCTACGCAAATTTGGTCGAAATGACACGAATTGATGCGGAAATAGGGAGGTGGGATCGGGCGCTGCGCGCCCGATCCCACCTCCCTCCAATTCTCCCCAGCCATTGTCTTTCCGATCCGCCGTTTGGCGGAGAGGAATCTAATAAACCTATTCACTCTATTAGGAAAATGTCAGTTGGGGATTTTAGTGATAATAATTTACTTTTTGTGACAAGTCAAATTACGATTGAGTATATTTAAATAACTGAAAAACAACAAACAGGTCAGGAGTTCTGAATTTAAAACACATAGCCTGAATACCGCTTCCTACCGCATATTGTGATACACATTGCTCACGTCTTCGTCGTCTTCAAATTTGGCAAGCATCTTTTCCATATCAGCAGCTTCATCAGGCGTCAGCTCTTTGGTTTGGGCGGGGATGCGGTCGAACTCGGCGGTGATGATCTCAAAATGGTTTTCTTCAAAATATTTCTGCAACGCGCCAAAAGATTCAAAGTCGCCGTAAACAACGATGGTATCATCTTCATCAAAGATTTCCGACACCCCCAGGTCGATCAGCTCCAGCTCAAGCTCTTCCAGGTCGATCTCGCCGGAGCTTTTTAGTTTAAAGACGCACTTGTGTTCAAACAAAAAGGTGAGGCTACCGGTGGTTCCCAGTGATCCGCCGTTGTGCGAAAAGTAGCTGCGCACATTGCCCACCGTGCGCACAGGGTTGTCGGTGGTGGTTTCGACCACCACGGCAATACCATGCGGACCGTAGCCTTCGTAAACCACCTCGCGGTAGTCGGCGGTATCGGGGGCGGTAGCTTTCTTGATGGCGCGCTCCACGTTCTCCTTGGGCATGTTGGCATTTTTGGCATTTTGCATCAGCAGGCGCAGGCGCGGATTCAACCCCGGATCGGCGCCGCCGGCCTTCACGGCTATGGTGATGTCTTTTCCTATCTTAGTAAATGTCTTGGCCATGTTGCCCCAGCGCTTCAACTTCTTGGCTTTGCGGTATTCAAATGCTCTTCCCATTTTTTTATTAAAATAATTTTGTGAAAACGGCGCAAAAATAATCATTCATTTTTCGTAAATAATTAAATGGTAATAATATCATCAGATTGTATTGTTTGCAACTTTGGCTTTTTATAATGCCCCATCCCCGACTCTTTCCGTCGGCTGACGGAGGAGGGAGCTCTCCTTCGGGAAAGTATGCGAACTCCAAATTAGTGCGCTTCGCTTTACCGACTTTCATATAGCCAGGCAGGAGAGCTTCCCTCTCCAATTTGGAGACGGGTGGGTGTGAGGCAAAAAAAGGAAGTACTTCGCTTCGCGACCATTCAGATGTCCGACAATAGTTAAAACAGTTGCATTTTTCTAATCAAAAATTAATAACTTTGACCCTTTCGGGGAAAAGGAAACGGCGATTTTTTATTAAACAAAAAATACAATTATCATGAAAAAGCTTCTGCTTCTTACCATTGTCAGCGTGTTCGCAATACATGGTTTTGCGCAAACGCTTATTGCTACTTCCAACCACAACTTCGCTACTGCCCACCACAATCAGCGGAAAATCGTGCGCGACTCCGACGAAAATATTTACGTGGTATTTGCCGATTGGATCGATCAACACAGCGTAATAAAAGGCGTGCACTACAATCGCAGTTTGCAGCAGTGGGGCGAGCCGTTTTTTATTACCGACGGAACCAACCCTACTTTGGCCATCAGCGCCGACGATCACATCCATTTGCTGATGCAGACCAATTCTGAACCGGAAGCAATCGTTCATTTGCAAAGCACTGATTTTATAAACTGGCTGTCGGCCGATACGATCAGCTCACCAGGCGAGATAAGCTATTTGCCAGTGGCCGATGTGGATGCCGCAGGAACGCTAAATGTGCTGTGGCGACAGCAAAACAACGATTACACCCGCTCGGTGATTTACGCTGCAGTTGTGGATGGCGAGCCGGTGGTGCCTCAAATCGTTATGACCAAAACATTTATCGATGATATTGCCATTGCCAACCACCTGCAATATGGCGATGACAATTTGTTTTTTGCTATTCACTATAATCAGGATTCATTGAGCTTCTTTCTGTCGGAAGATTCTATGAACACTTTCGCTATAATTTATTCCGCTTTAGGTTCGCAACCCTGCATATCTTTCAATACATGGTGGATAATGGAAACGGGTTCTGCGCGGTTTTTATACATCAACCCTCAGCAAAAGCTCTGCGAAGTTGAAGCCTTCGAAGATGATTCCTGGCAGATACAAAGCCCAATTGTCATGCCTTTGCAGGAAGTAATAGAAAATGTTTGTATCGACGATCTGATGCCACCCATAGGTTATAGTTTTCTCACCTTGGGTGGGGGTAAGTTGAAACATAATTTTTCTTACGGTTCGGATTGGGGAAACTGGATGGCTACCATGGAGAGAATCTATGGAAACAATATTTCAAATCCATCCATCGCCTACAAGCATTTCAGCTTCCATTATGTCGATTTCATCTGGACAGACAACTCCAGCGGCAACAACGACATTTTTTACATGCGGGATGAGAAGTATGTTTATATCGGCATCGACGACCCTGATCCTGACAAAGGTTTTTCGATTACCGGAAATCCCAATCCTTTTGCCGATCAGATTGTGATCAATATTTCAGTAGAGAAGGAGACGGATAAGCCGCTGATCGAAATTTACAACCACATCGGGCAACGGGTAAAAACAATAGTTCCCGAGCAAAACGATGTGCTGCATTATTATTACTGTTGGAATGGCACCGACGACAACGGCTCTAAGCTGGCTCCCGGCACCTATGTAATTGTGTGTACCGTCGGCAACACGCGCACCGCCCGGAAGGTTATTTTCAGGCCATAGGCTCAAATCATTTATCGAAATTCATTCAATTTTTTGAGGTACAGAAGCCCGATCGGGCGGCTGTACATGATGGAATTAAAAGGGCAACATTCATTCAACAATCCCCAGTCGTAAATTGTCAATTCTACTTCTGCCGACTGAAGCCTGAATTCCTACCTGGCTTTCGTCAATCTTTTGTTGGCAAAAGTGGTGAGGTGGGTGGCGGCAACTACGCGCATCAGCATCTCAAAATAATCGCATTCCTCACTATTCATATCGTAATAATCCACACAGTCGATGCCGGTTGACATGGATATAGAAAGCTGGAGCACAGGCATAGAGATGGTGGCGATGCTATAGAAAACTTTGGAATCCTGCAAAAGGATGGTAAGATAAACCACTAAGCTGTATTCGTTTCCATATTCGTCGTAATAGTTGTCGTTGCCCTGATAAAACAAATATGCTACCTCCGACTGATCTGCAGCGGTGAGCGTATAAGAATAGTCGTCATCGATTGTAAATCCACCGACCACTTGGCCATAAGAGCTTTCGATAATGTCATCAACCAAAGCAATGGCATCGTCGATATCGGAAAGAACAGCTTCGGTGTTGTGCACGCCCACGTATTCGAGCATGAAATACTGGCTCAGGTTATAATTGCTCATATCCACTACATACGAATCACTCTCAGACTGAAACACCAGTTGACTCTCTTCTGGAAGCGCCACCACAATGCCGTTGATCACATCTTCATAAATATCGAATCGTAAGGTGCTATAATCGATGTGGATGTTGTTTGTTTCAAACTCCTCAGCGAAATAGTCGAGGTTGTCAGGGTCGAAAGAGGTTTCATACATTTGCTCGAAAGAGCGGTTTTTTGTTTTATAAAACTCAAAGCCATTTTGCTGGTTTTCTGTAGGATGATATGTGGGCTCATAGTTTGCAAATTTTTCTTCATCAAAATTCTCATCCAGTTGCATCTGTGCCGAAAATAGCAGCGAAAGATCGCCGAGTGAAGCAGGAAGTTGCGTAGAATTGGCGTTTTCGAGTTCGGGCAGGTAGGTGGCGGGGATGGCCCAGCTCACGTTGATTTGTCCGTTTTCGAGACCTCCATCGCCGATAGCAGCAAGTTGTCCGGCGGAATTATAGATAGGAGCTCCCGAATAGCCTGGCAAAAGGCTGCCATTGAGATAATAAACCGGCAAATCGATCTGTGGAAAACCCAGGGTTTTGAGCTTTTTCTTGTCGGCGGTGCTCACGATGAGGTATTCGAGGGTTTCCGGATTAGCATCACCTTTTTCGAGCGACTGGGTGCGGTGGCCATTTGCACCACCATGGTATCCCTGCGCATAAAGTTTTTCGGGAAATTTTATTTTATTCGTATAAAAACTTGTGATCGGTTTTACGGGTTTGCTCAGCGGCATCTCAGTCAGGTTGGTTTTGAGCAGCACCAGATCGGCTTTGGGCAGCACACGTATCACCGTGGCGTCGCGCCAATACGAATTGAGGTAAAGCACTTTTATTTCTGCGCCAGCTTGCATGGCATGCAACGAAGTTACCACCCAGTCGTCCTGTTTCCATATAAAACCACTGGCGGCGCTGGGTTGGCCGTTGGCGGTAATCTTGATCATCACGAGCGATTTGGCCGATTCCACCGGATTGAATTGCGCCGGTAGATTTACGGAAACAATGAAGGTTATTAGTAAAAGGGCGGCAATATTTTTCATGACTTAAAAATTTTGATGAGTGAAAGGTAGAATCGTTTTTGCTGATCTTTGGGAACTACTGGCAGGGTGTTTTTAAGGATACGTTGCCAGCTTTCGCCGGATTTTTTCAAAGCAGCAGTTATTTCATCAAGTGTATTAATATCGTTGAGCAGGGTGACCTGCTGTGTGTTTTCAATGATAATATCACCTGAATATTCCAACTCGCAGAAACTATCGCGCAAAGCAAGCATGGTTGGTACAAAGGTGGTTTCAGGCATAAATTTATTGAGGTTCACGGCAAGTTCTGCCCAGGTACCACCGGCGCTGGTGAAGGAATTGATGATTTCCGATGCCGGCCAGTCAGCTTTTGCCGACTGCAGGAAGTCGCAGGCGCGGGCATCCACCGTGGATGAAAATAATACACTGCTGTGCGACATTGCAACGAAATTGCTGTTGCCGGACGTTGCACCCTGAGCTGATGCGTTTTCTCCGGTAGCTTGCGCTGTAGGAGTGGCATCGGTGCCAAACCATCCGGCAGGGACATCATTGAAAACCCTGCGTGCCACGTAGTAAAGCGATTGTGTGCTGTCGAAACCGGCAGCGCGGTATTCAGTGCGTAGGTCGACCGTGGTGGGCGAAAGAAGATCGTGCGCACGGATATAAATGCCCAGGACGATGCCCGCCACGGCAAAAAGTCCAAACGCGCCAATCCGGAAACCCTTGACGATGGTCAGATATTTATCGTTTAATCCCAGCAATACTACCAGCAACGACGAAAGTGTACCAATAATGCCACTCACCACCGGCGACACCGCTAGTCCAAGCAGCAGCCCAAGCAGCAGTCCGACGCCCATTCCGTTGAGAATCGCTGCGGTAATATTTAATCCGCCGGGACGACTTTCTGCTTCTGTTGTTAATCCGTGTTCATTACCCATATTGCTTTCTACGGGCGCTGATATTTGTTCATCATCCATAAAGTGCTTTTTAATTTTTGAAAATAAACTTTAATGTTTTGCCAAATTAATCCCCCGGGATATTTTCTCCATTAAACCTGAATAAGCATCTGTAGTTCAGAATGATGAGGCTCAATTCCTTTATTTAACAATACATTAACAAAATGGACAGCTTGGATGGGGGAGAAGTTGTCGGGTTGGTTGGGAGGATGTTGTCGGCTTGTCGATCTATCAGAAGTGCAGCCGGCTGAGAACTACCGACTAAAGACTGCCTACTTTCTATTTTGCGCCAGGCGTTCTCGTATTATTTGCATATTCTTTTGTTTGCCCGGTTCCAGCACGCGTTTACCGTAATCAGTTTTATATTGATGTGCTTCAAAAAAATCCAGAGTACGTTTCAGGTATTTATTTTCATCGAAGGTGTCGTTGTTGATGGTCGTCAGCTCATCCCAGAACCAGCGCGTTACTTCACAGAAGCTCTCCTGCGAAACGTGGTACAAATCGGCATCACAAAGTATTTCTTCCAGCCTATTATGCGGCTGCTGGGGTATGCGTGTTGCTTCGATGCATGAGGTTACCGTGTCGATATATTCCTGGCTGGCGTGATGGTGGTGCAGAAATTCAGCGGCCAGTTGCTTGCTGCCGTCTTCGTGGTTTTGGTGTGAGAGCAGATAACCGGTGTCGTGAAACCAGGCAGCAACCAGCAACATTTCGAGATTGGCAGCTTCAATATGGTAATGTCCGGCGATGACCCGCGAGGCCTGCACCACATTTTGTGTATGCAGCAGGTTGTGATAACGCAGCTCTTTGTGGATGTGCTGTCCGAAAAATTCAACAACAGTTTGTTCAGCCTTTTCATTAATTGTCATGCACTGTAGTACCTCGTTTTTTTAATAAAGATTGAAAATCATTAATTCCACGAACCGGCTTATTTTTTCATCAAATACAATAGTACTTTATTTTTTCATCGCCTGTCTTCTTCTCTTTTCACCGTTTCATTACAAAGAAAACCGATGTTTATTCATGCTGCTAATGTCGTTGCATTACAAGATATTACTTTGCGCGATGTGGTAAGGTTGTGTTAGCCCAAGCCTTTTCTCCTAAGGCATTAAGGCCTACTTTTGCTTAGTTTTCATTACGAAAAATAATGTTTTTAATAAATTAATAAAGTAGAAATATGA